>JAMPGN010000071.1 GCA_023663915.1 Eubacterium sp.
TATTACACCACTATGCTTACTTGAATCAAAATTATCAAACACCAGCACCGCCCTTAAAGCATGGAAAATTGAATAGTAGGCCCTATTGTTCGCGATTCTGTAATTTTCATTATCAAAAAGCAGCTTTGCTGCCACTAAATCATCCCTTGATTTGTCAAGCCTGTATTACGCATACGCCTTCTGCTCTGATGTATATTCAGGCAACACTCACACCTTCTCTCTGCACATTCTGATAAAATCCAGACACTGGCATATATTGTTGAAATAACTGATAACTCTGAACTACAGGCGCCAACACCACATCATATTCCAAGTCAATCTGATCCGAAATGTCCAAAATCTGTTTTCTTGTTTCTCCAATCTTTTCTTGCTCAACATCCATCAAAACCATAATATCAATATCACTATCATCAGCATAGTCACCTCGTGCGCAAGACCCATATAAAATTACATCATACAATGCCGTACCATATATCATATCTTTCTTGCCTCTCTTACGAACAGCGTTACTACTGCCTTAATCTTTTCTTCATACATATAATACATATAATCTCAGTCCCTTCTTCAAATTATATATATCCATACCAGCCAAAAATATCTTTATGATGTTAGTTATTTAATTATTATAATCTGAATATAGTATAAGCACAACATCAACAATCAATTTGATCCAACTCTTCAATCCTTCTTTCCAACTCTATCCCTGGCAGCCGAACTTTCCCACCATTATATTTCTGTAACCGTTTCAAACACCTCAAATACTCTTCCCTTTCAATATAAGCCCCATCATATAGTCGATCAAGAATACCAATTGTTCCCATCACTGACACTCCTTCTGACCGTGCCGCCTTTCTAAGTGGGCCATCGCCTGTCAATAAAATAATGTTCCGGCATTTTGCTATTGCTAAAGCAACACAATCATAAATTGAAAGTTTAGAGAAATTCCCCGTATATTTTTCCGCCAAAAAAACTCTGTTTCTGTCAATTCTGTTTCAACCAATCCCAACGCCAACAACTTTCTGCTTAATCCTAGTGGTGACAGCAGTTCATCGTGTACTGCCTCCTCATTCATCAAATAAATATAAGGTAATTTAAACGGTAATTCCAACCGATCAATCGTCGCGAAGTCGAGCCAGATATTTGTATCGCTACTAATATATTCCATCCTCTACCTCTTCTTCCGCAAAACACTGCTCTTCCACAAACGAATAAGGGCACTTTAATAACTCTGCACCTTTCTGCACAGATATTTCATTTTCACTGACTGCACGAAATACTAATTGCATAAAAAGCATAGGCTCTTCCTTCCGTATCCGAGACGGCTCATGCTTCTTCCATCCAGCTTGACCAGCTTTCATATAGAAATTTTTCGCTATATTATCATTTACAATTCCGCAAAGATTTGCCCTTTTTACCAGCAGATACATGGATATGCCGTATTCTCTGCAAGTAAGTGTCATATCCCTCGTTATGGAAGTTCTTCTGATCCCCAATTCCCTTTTTGCATCGGCAAAGGGAAAAAGAAATGCACCACTGATAGCAGTAGCCATATCCTCTACCTGCTTTTCTTCCATATTCTCTGACCATCGAAAAACAATATGTGCCATTTCATGTGCAATCGTTGATCGGATTCTTTCAGAACTCATCTGACCATTAATGATGACATAAGGCCGTCCATTAACCAAACCGTTCATGCCCGAAAATGCATCATTATCAATCTCAGTAATATAAACAAAAATCCCTTTATTTTCCAAAAGTTCGACCAGATTCCCCACCGGACCAAATTCTGAAATATGCAGATACTTACGCATTGCTAGTGCATTCTTCTCAGCATCATCCGCCAAAACTAATCTATGACAAATCGGTGCATCCGGTAATACATCACCTCCAAGCACATCAATCACTGAGTAGAATCTGCCTAAGTATTCCTCAACAGATTCCTTTATATAATCTTGCTGTTTGACCGAAAGCTTACTTCCTTTTCTAAATTCTCCATGTGCAAACACGAGATTCTCATTACGATTACTTAAAAAATCAGTAACTTTTACCCCTAATACCTTCGCAAGCGCTTTGATCGTATCCATGCTCGGTCTTCGCTCACCACTTTCATAATAGCTGATCGCCATTGGGGAGACTCCCACCAAAGAGGCTAGTTCTTTCATCGACATACCTTTTTTTAATCTATAAAATCTTAAATTTTTATGAAACATCGCGCCGCCTCCTTCTGTTTATATTTTACCACTTTTTAATAAAAAGCAAACACCCTGCGTCCGCAATTCGCTTCCTATCGAGTTTATCCTAAATCTTTTCTCACCCAATCACACAAGTCATCTCATGCCACTGCTCCCCGCCCCAAGACGAATCGGAAATACCCCTGTCACTGAATCCAAGCTTCTTATACATTTTCACCTTATTCTGCAGACATGTCAGAATAACAATCCTTCGGTCTTTTTCCCGTTCACGCCGCAAATACTTGAACATGAGTTCCCTTGCAAGCCCCTGTTTACGGTATTCCGGCAGTACATCCAGCCCCAGCAGCATAATATTCTTCCCTTTAGGATCATAGAGACCCGCATCCGTAAAAAACTCATCCCGAAATGAATACTCATTCGTGGAAAGTCCATTCAAAAATCCCGCTACTTTCCTCGTTGCCCTATCAACTGCCACCATGAAAAGCTCGGGTGCCGTTTCAATGCGTTCTCTCATCATTTTTGCCGAGCATGCCTCGTTGGGCGGAAAACAGATTTTCTCTATCTCAATGGCTTGCTCTGTTTCTTCCGGTCTGATATTCCGGAACTCGAAACGCTCCATATTGTTCTTTGCCTCCTCAACAATCTTAATTTCTCTCCAGCATCTTTCCATACTCCACCAGCCTGACATTTCCCATCTTATCTGCCATTTCCATGCATCCCGCCGTAAATCCATTTCTGGCAAACAGATAAAACTGTCTATCCTCATAGTGGAACATGTCACTCCGCCTTACCAGCGTTTCCAAAACATCCGCATCAACCTTCTCCTTCGTCCATTTACATTCGGCAAAAAGTGCGGTCTCCTTATCCTGCTCTCCCATGATATCAATTTCCATCTGACTGTGAGCAGCCGGATCGGTTCCCCACCAGCGACCGAGATCCCTAAATTCTACAGGAGATTCGCCAGTCAGCAGCAATCTCCAAAGATACTGTCTGCATATCTCTTCAAACACTTTTCCCATATAATCCTGCAGATGTGGAGCTATCCTTTTATAAACCAAATCAGCCGCACCCCGACAGATCATCGATTGATTTTCCGGTACAAACCGATACCAGAACCGAAACATATTATCATCGATTCTGTAAATAGATTTTCGAGATTCTTTTTCTCCGTAAGGCGTTTCCTTCTGAATCAATCCTAACGCTATCAGATTTTTCAGATAAGCAGCGCAGACGCTGGTGCCCTCCCCCACCTTGGCAGAAATCTCCGCCATACGGGAAGATCCTGTCGCAATGGCAGTGATTATGGCGTTATAGAGAGCCGGTTCCCGCACTTCCTGTTTCAACAGATTTTCCGGTTCTTCATAAAGGGAAGACATCGGATTAAAAAACGTATTCTTTATATTCTCCTCTACGCTCCACCTATCATGAATCTGCAGCAGATATTGCGGCATCCCACCCACGATACCGTAAACCAGCGCCTTATCTTCATCCGAAAAATCCTGGAAACACTGGCACGCACCTGCAAAATCAAACGGCTGTATCTTCATCTGCGCTGTCCGCCTGCCATAAAGCGGCGCCTTATAACTTAATACATGCTCTTCCATATAAGACATGGAAGAACCACAGAGAATCAGCATCAGCTTCGAGCTGTCTTTGTATTTGTCAATCAAAAGCTGCAAGGTTGATGCAAGGCTCCCAGAAGCACGAGCCACATATGGATACTCGTCGATTGCCAGAACCAGCCGTTCCTTTTCTGCCAGCCTGAAAACATATTCTAATGCCGCCTGAAACGAAACAAAAGCCGTCTCCGCCGGGATGCCCGTCCCAAATTCCAGAATGCTTCTGCTGAAATTTTCGAGATTCTGCTTATCATTGCTCTCTACTCCCATAAAATAGACTGACTTCTTATCTTTGATAAATTGATTGATCAGTGCAGTTTTCCCTACCCGGCGACGTCCATAAATAACAACAAACTCATATTTGCCCGACATATACAGCTTGTTTAAAGTATCCAATTCGCGCTCTCTGCCAATGAACATGCCATAACCTCCAATCTATAGTATAAATATACCAATCCACTATAAATTAGTCAATCGTAATTTACTAATTTATATATTACTAATTTATTTTCTACTAATATTCATCTTCCTTCCATTACTTTCTCATATTTTCCTGCATCATACTTCAGCAATAGAAAAGAAGACCAAAGCATTGCCTCAGTCTTCTTCATTCTTAATTTTTTCTATCACTTCCTGCTTCTAAAACTTTCCGGTATCTTTGATTTCAACAAATCCACTGCCAGCTCCCTATATTTATTTTGCCTGTGCCATTGAGAATAAGGTTTCTTGTAAAAGTTTAGAGAAATTGATATTGTTCTTTTCTGCAAAAGTATTTAGCCATGCAGGAATAGTAAGGTTTTTTCTTACAGCCTTTTCACCATATTTTTCTTCATAGGCATCAATATCTAATAATAACATATTTATCATACATCCATTTTCAGCAGTTATTTCAGAATAATTGGAAGCATGTGGGATTTGTTTCCCATCTTCAAGTTCTCCTAATATCCAACCACTAGCTGCGTCAATCCCCATTTCAATAGCCTGCTCTAAATCTTTTCCTTCTGTTACACAACCGGGTAAATCCGGAAATTCTACCACGTATCCGCCGCTTTGATCTGTAAAAGGCTTAAATACAGCCGGATAAATTAATTTCATATATTCACCTCCATTTATAAAAATTAAGCAAAAGGATCTCAAAGCCCCGCTTGTTTCATAATTGATTTTACTGTATCGGGATTCAAATCCCCTCCATGTTCTGGGATTGTAACTTTTCCAGGTTTAGTCGGGTGTTTATATTGGTGGTACGAACCCTTTTGCTTTACTTGATACGTTTTCTAATATCACACTCTCAATTTCTCTAAATCTCATTTACTACCTCCTTATTCATTCATGGCATCACTCCTTCCTGTTTATTTAATTGTACCATAATGCGTATTATGCGCATTTTCAATGATTATATTCTTTTGCAAATGCCAGGAAAATATGCATTCTGAACTTCCCTTTTCTCCTACCTGGACGGCACCAACCGAATGATCCGCCCCGCAAATTCGTTGAAATTCTGTGTCTGCAGAATAACCCTGCCCGGTCCTGTCAGCTTTGTTAGGAACAGCCCTTCACCGCCCAGAAAGATATTCTTAAGACCTTTTACAGTCTCTATCTCATATCTCACCGATCGTTCAAAGGCAACCACATTTCCGGTATCCACTTTAATGACTTCTCCGGGTGCAAGATTCTTCTCTACCTTGTTGCCGTCGATCTCAAGGAATACCATGCCACTTCCGCTGATATCCTGCAAAATAAAGCCCTCGCCGCCAAACAGTCCGGCTGAAAATTTCTTGGTAAACGCCACACTTAAGTTTACCGTCTCCTGCGCACAGAGAAAAGCTCCCTTCTGACAGATCATTCCGCCGTTTGCTCCCACATCGATTGGAAGCACCTCGCCTGCAACCGTGGACGCAAATGCCACCATGCTCCCTGCGCGTTCCGCTTTGTAAGTCGCCATAAACAACGACTCTCCCGAAAACATTCTGCCGATGCTCTTGCCAAGACCGCCTTTCATATTGGAATCCATAGCAATTCCTTCCGACATCCACGCCATTCCGCCCGACTGTGTGTACATGGATTCTCCCGGTGCGTCAAAAAGCACCTCCACCGCCGGCATTGTGTCTCCGATAATTCTATACTTCATAATGATTTCCCCCTTTGTGAAAAATATTTTTTAAAGTGCCTTTGTGCTTTTTACGATAACTTTTTATCCGCTGTCGCTTTATCCATCTCCCTCTTCAATTCCACCGGCATATTCCGCGGTCCCCGGACCGCATACACGCCAAACTTCTTGAGCCGCTCAAACGACCATTCACCGGGAGCATACTTCTCTAAGAGTTCCACGGTCATCGCCTGTTTCACGGTCAAATTTTTATCCGAGAAATTACGTGGGATGTCTACCTCTATAGCCTTACATTTATACAGGATGGACGAATACGGCGCAGCCACATACATATAAATAAGATCGCCCACATGGACATCGCTGCTCTGCTTCCATGTCACAATATTGGATTCCTCGAATGCACCAACCACATCATAATATTTCGGATTCGCCGGAACGATCCAGTCTTTTGCCACAGTGCGATTCGACTTTCTCTTATAGGAAACGCCGTCTTTTGCAATGCCAATTACTCTGTGAATCTGCGCTTCTGTAGCAATCGGATATCTCTCGTTCATATGACTCACGATCCGCATCCATGATTCCGACGAATCTTCCCGATAAGCGGACGTTACATGCTCATATCCCCAAAGATGTTCCGGCATAGAATACACGGCAATCGACCAGCCGTAGCTCTCGCCCTTCTTGTTCTTCCTCTGTCTGAAATCCCGCATACAAAGATAGGTTTTCATTTCGAGATCCGTGATCGTACCCTCAAAATTCTTCTCACCGTCTTTGCCGAAACCGGCATTCTGTTTGACCTCGAAGGAATACAGCTCAGCGTCCGCATTCTTTTGTGCAAAAAGATCCATGATCTTTTTCTGGCGCATGGAGGCTTTCTCATCATCCCAGAGTGCATCAAAATCATATCCATCTCTGCGGTAATTGGCAAAATACGGAAACCACTCCTTAGAAATGAATCCTGCCTTTTTGTCAAAAAATTTACCGTAAGCCACCTCGCCGCTCCCGGCAATGATCTCTCTCCATTCCCACGGGTCACGCGCAATGTCTCCGCTCCACCAATATTCCGGCACTGTCCTCTCTTCCAGCGAAAATCCCGGAATCTCGTTTTTAAACAGTGGCAGAAATCCGATTTCATTAATATAGGCAACTGCCTCTTCTACTGTGTGAATGCACGTAGGATCATCTTCCTCAACGCCATATATCACCCATGTGCCGGATTCATTTGCCATCTTATCCACTCCCACCCCTGAAATAATATTTCTTCTGCCTTGCAAATGCGATTTTACTTAATGTAACTGAAACACATATTTGCCTTTTCCTTTTCCCTGAACCGGAAGAATCATTTCCATTTCCCGCAATTTCTTAATCAATTCTGATGCCGGTGACTCTGTGATGCCTAAGACAACTATGACCTCTGCCCTGCCAAACACCCTTTCATTTCCAAATTTATCATATAATTTCTGAATATGTTCCAATGTTTTTTTGGAAAAAGATGTTTTTCTCAGCTCCAGACTATATAATTTTAAAATATCATTATCTTGCTTGCATGTTGCAATGTACTGTTTTGGCGAACCAATGTCCTGTTTTTGTATGCAAATGTCCTGTTTTTGCAATTCAATGTCCTGTTTTTGTGATCCAACATCCTGTTTCTGCAACCCAATATCCCGTTGCAGCGCTTCAATGTCCTGCTTCTGAAAACCTGCAAAGATTCCGCTGATATGCATGGTTCTGTTATGAAGCGGATTCGTTTCATTTAACAGTAAATTTCTCAAAAACAATTCAAGAAATTCCGTCGTCTCATGTATACCGGCTTTCAAATCATTATAATTGGCACGGACAAGCGCATTCCGAAAATACCATGCATTCTCAGCAAAAATATCATTCGTCGCATCAAATCCTAATGTGCGCAGATATTTGATAAAAAAAACCGCTGTTGTACGGGTGTTTCCCTCCGCAAAAACATGAATCTGCCACAATCTTGCCACAAAAAAAGCCAGATGGCTGATCATTTCATTGATTGACAAACCTTTATAACTAAATTTTTTTTCCTGAGAGATATCATAATCTAAAGTCGCCGATAATTCCGTAGCGCTTCCATACAACACGGTTGCTCCATCAAGCACCCATTCTTTTTTGGTAATATTATAATCCCGCATTTTTCCGGCATGTCTGTAAATTCCTTGAAATAGTCTCCTATGAATCGATATATATTCCGTCGGAGTAAAGCTAAAGGCTTTCTCTAAAAGCAGTTTTGCTATCCGGGCAGATACTTTATCCGCCTCCTCCGTGCGATCGTCAATTTCCTCTTTCGAATTCTCCTCATAATAACGGTCAAGCAGTTGTTGTGCCTGATCGATCGTGATATCTCCCTCAATATTGCGAATCGCCGTTTCTAGCAGATACTTTGACGGCGTAAGCCCATCGACTGCCTGTAGGCCAATCGCGGTATGCCAGATATAGCCTTTGTCCCTCCGGCCCGGTTCTGATTGCCTGATATATTCTTTAAAGGGATCTTGTTCCATGCCGAATCTCCCACCTTTATTTATCCGTCCTGCTAAAATAATTTACGAAATTTGATACAAAGAGGGACAAACAGTTTTACGCCATTTGACCCCCTTTTATGCTCTTAACCCAGACCTGAAATATTTTACGCCTCTTTCGCCATCGCTTCCGCCACAGCCGCCTCACAGCTCTGCATTGCAAGAATCGTCTTTTCAAAAAGAGTATCCAGCTCCCATCCAAGCATTTCCGCGCCTTGGGAAATGACTTCTCTAGAACAGCCTGCCGCAAACTTTTTGTCCTTGAACTTCTTTTTCAGGCTCTTCGTTTCCATACCCGCCGCGCTCTTATTCGGACGCATCAAGGCATATGACCAGATCAGTCCTGTCAGCTCGTCCGTGGCAAAAAGTGTTTTTTCCATCTCGTGCTTCGGTTCCTGCTCGCTGCAAATCCCGTAACCATGGGAGCAGATTGCGTAAATCATGTCCTCGCCTACGCCTGCCGCACGCAGAAGTTCCGGGGCTTTCTGGCAATGCTCTTCCGGATAAAGCTCAAAATCGATATCATGAAGGAGTCCCGTGATTCCCCAGAACTCTTCTTCGTCTGCATAGCCCAATTCCTTCGCATACCAGCGCATCACGCCTTCCACCGTCAGTCCGTGCTGGATATGAAACGGATCTTTATTATATTTTTTCAAAAGTTCCAACGCCTGTTCTCTAGAAATGCTGCTTTGTCTCATCTCATGCTCCTCCTCCTTTTTCATGGATTTCGCAGTGTCGGAAGGCTTTTTATCCAGACTCTTCATCGTCGGGAACAGCAATACATCCCGAATCGCCGGAGAGTTCGTCAGCAACATGACAAGCCTGTCAATTCCGTACCCGATACCACCTGTCGGCGGCATACCGATTTCCAAGGCGTTCATGAAATCCTCATCGGTGGTGTTTGCTTCCTCGTCGCCCGCCGCCAGTGCCTCTTCCTGCGCCTTAAAACGTTCTCTCTGATCGATCGGATCATTCAGCTCCGAATATGCATTGCACATCTCGCGCCCTGTGATGAAAAGCTCAAAACGTTCCACATACCCCGGCTTGTCCGGCTTTTTCTTCGTCAGCGGAGAAATCTCAATCGGGTGATCGATGATAAACGTCGGCTGCACCAGATGTTCTTCCACATATTCTTCAAAGAACAGACTTAAAATATCGCCCTTTTTGTGTCTGTCCTCATAATGTATTCCGCTTTCGTCGGCGAGTTTCTTCGCCGCCTCGGTGTCTTCTACCGCATCAAAATCCACGCCCGAATACTTTTTCACGGCTTCGATCATGGTCATGCGCTCAAAAGGCTTGCCAAGGTCAATCATCTCCTCACCGTAAGGAACGGTGGTCGTACCGCATACCTCTTCTGCCACGTGGCGGAACATATTTTCCGTCAGATCCATCATGCCGTTATAGTCCGTATATGCCTGATACAGCTCCATCAGCGTAAATTCGGGGTTATGCCTTGTGTCAAGTCCTTCATTACGGAAAACACGCCCGATCTCGTAAACTCTTTCCATGCCGCCCACGATCAGCCTTTTCAGATAAAGCTCCAGCGAGATGCGCAGTTTCACGTCCTCATCCAGCGCATTGTAATGTGTCTCAAAAGGTCTTGCCGCCGCGCCGCCTGCATTCGACACAAGCATAGGCGTCTCGACTTCCAGAAAGCCTTGTCCATCCAGATAGCGTCTGATCGAGCTGATAATCTTAGAACGCGCTACAAAGGTTTTCTTTACCTCTTCATTCATGATCAGATCGGTGTATCTCTGACGATAACGGATATCCGTATTGACCAGCCCATGATATTTCTCCGGCAGAATTTGAAGACTTTTTGACAGCAGTGTCACTTTTGCGGCATGGACGGATATCTCACCTGTCTTGGTAGTAAATACCTCACCTTCGATCCCTAAAATATCACCCACGTCATATTTTTTGAAATCGGCATAGGATTCCTCCCCAACACTGTCCCGCGCCACATAGACCTGAATATTCCCTTGCAAGTCCTGAACATTGCAGAAAGACGCTTTTCCCATGATACGCTGGGACATCATACGACCTGCTACGGAAACTTTTTTACCTTCCAGAGCGTCATAATTGTCCTTAATCTCTTGACTGTGATGGGTCACATCATATTTTGTGATCTGAAAAGGGTCTTTGCCGTTCTCCTGCAATGCGGCAAGTTTATCACGCCTCACCTTCAAAAGCTGGTTGAGTTCCTGTTCCTGCTGCCCGTTTCCCTGATTCTGTGCTTCTGCCATGTCAACACCTACACCTTTCTCAAATGGTTATTTAAAATCGTGCATTAATTGGATCTCTGAATCTCCAGCACTTCATACTTGAGCACGCCCGCCTGCGTCTCGACTTCCACCGTGTCGCCCTCTTTCGCACCGATCAACGCTTTGCCGACCGGAGATTCATTGGAAATCTTACCCTTCAAACTGTTCGCTTCGGTAGAACCTACGATTTTATATTCTAATTCCTCATTAAATTCAAGATCTTTGATTTTCACCAGACACCCGATATTGATCTTGTCTAAATCGACTTCGTCCTCAACAACGACCTCTGCGTTTTTCAGGATTTTCTCTAACTCCTCGATTCTCGCCTCGATATCGCGCTGCTCATCCTTAGCTGCATCATACTCAGCATTCTCCGACAAGTCGCCCTGCTCCCTCGCCTCTTTAATCTTCTGCGCCACTTCCTGACGCTTCACAACTTTCAGATTATGAAGCTCATCCTCATATTTTCTTAACCCTTCATACGTTAAGATATTCTTCTTCTCATGCATTGTAATTCTCCCTTTCTCTCTATATTGTTATATATGATACTTATGCCTTAATTACTTTACTACTCTGATTCTTCTAAAAAAAATGTGCCTTTGCTTGCTTCTCAGAAGAATGCGTTCTATCCATCATAACTATTTTTTACCATAGTGTCAAGGTATTTCAGCGGTGAAATGTACGGAATACGGGGCATTTTTCGTTCCAGCATCTTCTCTTTTGCAGACACGGATTGCACATCGATATATACGGCAGCGCTTTCCGCCTCGATTTTCGGATAACGGAACTGCTCGCAGTAATCCAGAATCATACCCCTGCACTTTGCTTTGCCACAATTCCTTACATAAGGCTCAAGCTGCGGCACAAGCCCGTACTCATAGTAATATTCATCCAGATGACTACCCAGTTCCATCCAGATATCCGTTTCCGCCACTTCTTCATAAAAGATCAGCAGGCGATTGATTCTTGGCAGATACGGCAGCAACAGTTCCCTTGTCATCTGCATCTGCCGATCCGTATCCGCAGGCTCGCCCAACAGTACTGTCACCTCGCCGCATATGCCGGATGCACTGCCGCTTATTCTTACCACACCGCTATTTGTCACACTCCTGTCTCTGCCTGCTCCGGTCACGCCGCTGCTTATTCCACCTCCGCTACGGCAAAGCACGCCGCCCGTATACCGCTCAATCAGCCTTTTCGTCACAGCCTGTACGGTGTCTGCACGCGGAATCCATCGCCCGGCATACTCTTCCGTCAGCATTGTCTCGATCTGCGGATGAATCCATGTATCCGCCATCCCTTCGACACGGTACACCACCGTCTCCATCGCTTCTGACAACGCCTGCGGTTTCCAATATCTGTGCCTGTAATAATAAGGCGGCACGCCACAGCCGATCACCTGAAATTCTGCAGGCGGTATTTCTGCTCTATTTTTCGCCCCAGGCGTTCCCTCCTTGGCTTGCACATCATCTTTTTCATATAATAAATGAAATTTAAGCAACGCATCCTGAAACCAATACCGTTTCGCCGCCGGCATACAACCCGTTTTCTCAACATATTCCGCAAGCGGATAAAAATAAATAATCTTCTCCCATTCCATGAAACAGTATATGCGCATTGCAATTCTGCCATGCAGAAAATATAATATAATGTCCCCGTGGGAGCTTGCTCACTAAGGGGATATTATATTATATTTTCTATAGGGCGGAACGCCCGTCATGAATAACTTGCCATCGGCAAGTTATGAATGTGCATGGCATCCCGTAGATTCCTCCCCTCTAAACGCCTCTCACACCCCTTCCGCCACCAATCTCTCCAACTCCCCAAAGCTCTCCACCATATTCACATTCCGCCTTAACCTAGCGGAATCAGGCATCCCCACCGTGTACCATGACACATGCTTGCGCATCTCGCGAATGCCCGTATACTCTCCTTTGCATTCCAGCTGAAGCTCCGCGTGGCGCAAAATCATCTTTTTGATCTCCTCCCGATCCGGTTTCGGCACGGTCGTCCCGTCTTCCAGATAAGCGGCTATCTGTCGGAAAATCCACGGATTTCCCCGCGCCGCACGTCCGATCATGATACCGTCGCATCCGGTCTGTCGAAGCATTTTTGCCGCGCTGACGCCGTCCGTAATATCCCCATTGCCAATCACCGGAATAGACACGCTCTCTTTGACCTGCGCAATGATCTCCCAGTCCGCTTTTCCGGCATAGTACTGCTCTCTTGTCCTGCCATGCACCGCCACCGCCGAAGCTCCCGAAGCCTCAGCAATCTTTGCGATCTCCACCGCGTTTCTATGGGACTCGTCAAAGCCTTTGCGTATCTTGACCGTCACCGGCTTGCGAACCGCCTTGACAACGGCGGTAACGATCTCTTCTACTAATTTCGGCTGTTTCATGAGCGCCGAACCTTCCCCGTTATTTACCACTTTTGGCACGGGACATCCCATATTGATATCCAGGATGTCAAAATGCCACTCCTCAATCTGTTTTGCCATCTCACTGACAATCTTTGGATCGGCACCAAATAACTGCAAGGACACACGCCCTTCCTGTGGATGGATCTCCAACAGGCTCTCCGTATTCTTATTTTTATACAAAATCGCCTTCGCACTGACCATCTCCATACAGCACATTCCCGCACCCTGCTCACTGCACAGCAAACGAAATGGCAGGTCGGTAACGCCTGCCATCGGTGCCAGTATGATATTATTGTCCAAAGTAACGTTTCCAATCGTCAACTTGTGCAAATAATCACTCATGCTTTTCCCCTGTTCTTTCGCCTGTAACCTTATTTGCAAACTTCTACTCTTTCTTCCACATAGCGCCCGCCGCGCAAGTCTACTCTTCTTCCAGCACAGTCTGGTCATGCAGAATAAAAACGCGGTAATACAACTGTAATGATGCAAGCATCTCTTGTCTGTTTCTGCGGATCTCACCCACCAGAAGCCCGCTGCTGATCTCATCGTAGAGCAAATCGTCCTCTTTGGCATCCGTCTCCAAAGAAACACTCCCGTCTTCCTCGAAGACAATGGTAAATATTCCGCCCACTTCCTCCGTAAAAAGGACACAGATCACATGCAGTTCCTCTTTGATGGATTCCGGAATTCCCGCAAACTGCTCATTAAAATAATATTTCTGCTCATAGGCATTAGCGCCGCACAGCACCACTCTTTTATTCCTATTTTCACTCATATCTGCCCTACACATACCCATACAATCCGCGTACCGACACTTCCCCGGCATAGACTTGCACGATCTCTCCGTTTTCTTTTTCGACAAGCAATTCTCCCTTATCGTTGATACCGCGTGACACTCCGGTATATTCGCCTGCCAGGTCCAAAACCCGGACTTCTCCGCCTACTCCCTGCAAATGCTGCTGATAGGCTTCTCTAAGCCCCGACAAATCCAATGTTTTCAGGAATATTGCGTAATTCTCCTCGAACCTAAGAAGAATCTTTTCTAAAAGCCCCGCGCGGTTGATCTGTCGTCCTGTCTCGATCTTGAGGGATGTTGCCGTCGCTCGGATCCCTTCTTCAAATTCTTCCGGGCTTGCATTATTGACATTGATTCCTGCCCCTACAACAATATATTGTATCTCATGCATATCCGGTGTCATGGTCATCTCCGTCAGCATTCCGCAGATTTTCTTCTTATTGAGGACAATATCGTTGGGCCACTTGATCGTCGTGACTGCGCTCCCCACGCCCTCCAGCACATCCTCCACTGCCTCCGCCACGCTTAAGGCCATCACCAGCGTGACCATCGACGCTTTATCCGGCGCAAACTCCGGCCGGAGCAATATCGTAAACGCAAGCGCAGTGCCGGACAACGTCTGCCACCCTCTGCCGCGACGCCCTTTACCCGCACTCTGAATATCCGCTACTACCACGGTGCCATGAGGATCGCCCTCCTCGCCACATCGTTTGGCATCATTGTTGGTCGAACCCGTTACATCATGATAGTATATTTTCCTGCCCGCCCATTCGGTCGTCAGCCTGCTGGCAATCTCACTCTCCGACAGGATATCCTCCGATCCTTCAATCAGACGGTATCCCTTGCCCGATACCGATTCGATTCGATAACCATCTTCTTTTAACTGATTAATTACTTTCCAGACGGCAGTCCTTGTGACGCCGAATCGTGCGCAAAGCTGCTGCCCGGACACATATCCTCCACTGTTTCTTAGTAATGCTAAAATATCTGTCTTATCTGTTTTCATTCCCCTTAAAACAACCTCACTACAAATAGAACCACTAACTTTATATTCCTAACGTTACTGCCATCACAGCCTTGATGCTGTGCATACGATTTTCCGCCTCATCGAACACGATCGACTGCGCGGACTCAAATACCTCGTCTGTCACCTCCATTTCGCTGATACCGTATTTCTCATAGATTTCCCTTCCGACTCCGGTCTTTAAATCGTGAAAAGCAGGCAGGCAGTGCATGAACACCGCGTCCTCGCCAGCATACTCCATCACTTGGCGATTCACCTGGTAAGGCATTAAATCATGCAGTCTACTGTTCCACACTTCTTCCGGCTCTCCCATGGAAACCCATACATCCGTATAAATCACATCCGCGCCGCCCGCGCCTTCAGCCACGTCTTCCGTCAGCCTGATACTGCCTCCAGTCTGCGCTGCAATTCCCTCACAAGTGCGCACCAGTTCTTTATCCGGAAAATAATCTTTGGTCGTGCAGGCAGTAAAATGCATACCCATTTTCGCACAGGCTACCATCAGGGAGTTACCCATGTTATAGCGCGCATCTCCCATATAGGTCAGTTTGATCCCCTGCAGACGTCCAAAATGCTCTCTTATGGTCAAAAGATCCGCCAACATCTGCGTCGGATGAAACTCATTCGTCAATCCGTTCCACACCGGCACACCGGCATATTTTGCCAGCTCTTCCACAATTTCCTGCCCGTATCCGCGATACTCGATTCCCTCAAACATGCGTCCTAAAACGCGCGCCGTATCCGCAATACTCTCTTTTTTGCCGATCTGAGAACCCGACGGGTCTAAATAAGTCGTTCCCATACCGAGATCGTGAGCCGCCACCTCGAAGGAACAACGGGTTCTCGTACTCGTTTTTTCAAAAATGAGCGCGACATTCTTGCCTCTGTGGATATCGACGGGAATACCTTTCTTTTTCTTCTCCTTTAAATCCGCCGCCACATCCAGCATGTATGTAATCTCCTCGGATGTAAAATCTAAGAGTTTCAAAAAATTACGTCCTGTTAAATTGATGCCAGTCTTACTTCCTGTCTCCATTGTCTCCTGTCTCCATTCGCTCATTATTATTGTTATCCGCCCGCCGCTGGGTTATATAACAAGAAAATCGCTTCGCAATTATCTTAACATCATCGATCAATTTCCTATAACACAAGAAAATCGCTTCGCGATTATCTTAACATCATCAAGCAATTTCCTATAGCAGTACATAATAGGACGGCTCCGCAGAACCGTCCACAATCATTCAAAAATTATTTCCACACTTCTTTTACAGAGGAAGCAAGTCCTGCCAACCCTTGAATCTCGGAAGGAATAATAATCTTGGTTGCCTGTCCGTCTGCCGCTTTCTCAAATGCCTCAAGGCTCTTGATCTTAAGCACTGACTCGTCTGCGCCCGCCTCGCGTATCATTCGGATACCGTCTGCGGTAGCCTGCTGAACTTTCAAAATCGCCTCAGCCTCACCTTCTGCCTCGCGTATCATCTTCTCTTTCTGCGCTTCCGCACGAAGGATCGCTGACTGTTTCTCCGCCTCCGCCTCTAAGATCGCAGATTCTTTCTTACCTTCTGCCACGAGGACGGTGGACTTCTTCTCACCTTCTGCACGAAGGATCGCTTCACGGCGTTCACGTTCCGCCTTCATCTGCTTCTCCATCGCGTCCTGAATCGCCGCCGGCGGAATGATATTCTTAAGTTCGACACGGTTTACTTTGATACCCCAGGGATCTGTCGCGATATCAAGCGACGCCCGCATCTTCGTGTTAATCACTTCCCTTGAAGTGAGCGTCTGATCGAGTTCCATCTCACCGATAATATTACGAAGCGTTGTGGCGGTCAAATTCTCGATCGCCATGATCGGATTCTCCACGCCGTATGCAAAAAGTTTCGGGTCCGTGATCTGGAAAAATACGACCGTATCAATTCTCATGGTTACGTTATCTTTCGTGATTACCGGCTGAGGTGCAAAGTCCACAACCTGCTCTTTCAAGATAACCCTCTTAGCCACTTTATCGATAAATGGCACCTTGATATGAAGACCAACCGACCATGTCTGCTGATAAGCGCCCAATCTCTCTACCACATAGGCATGTGCCTGCGGAACGATCTTGATACAGGATAACAGAATCAACACAATCAAAATCAAAACTACAACTAATGCAATAATTCCACCCATTTTTATACCTCTCTTCTCTCCTCAACGACCAGTTTTACGCCGTTGATCGCTAATACGGTGGTAACTGTGCCAACCGGCAGTTTCACACCATCTACTCTGGTTCTCGCTGACCATTCCATACCGCCGACATTAACCTGTCCGATCCCTTGAAGATTATCAATCTCGCTGATCACAATCGCCTGACGCCCTACAAGACTCTCCGCGTTGGTTCTGACTCTGTCCTTGTTAAAATACTTGACTGCAAGCGGTCTCGTGAAAAACAGTAACACGGCAGATACAAGCAGAAAAAGAATAATCTGCAAGAAAAGCGGTGCATGAAACAACGATGCGATCGTCGCTACAAGCGCCCCGCCCGCAAACCAGACAGTCGTGAGTCCCATCGTAAGCAATTCTATGATGACTAATACCACCAGAACGACCAGCCAGAACACGGTCATACTCAAATTAGCCACAAAAGCCATCAGTCCTCACTCCCTTTCTCTTACTATATACTGCTATTCCTGCAATATACACAGTGTAGCCGCGCGGCTGACATGCTTCGCGGCTACCCTATATTTTACTATATTATACCCAATCTGACAAGCATTACCCGGATATCTTCAGGATAAACTTATAAACTGTTATTTCAACCAACCCCATTATGGGATCTTTAAA
>JAMPGN010000072.1 GCA_023663915.1 Eubacterium sp.
ACCCAAATACACTTGAATAGTCCTTACTATACAATTAGCTAATTGTAGGTTTCCGCAACCCTCCTTTGTGAACTTGTACGGGCCCGCCCTTTCGTAATAAGGGCAAAAGGTGAAAACCCCGATAATTCCGTTGGTTTTACCTCTGTCATTATTATAACTCAATCACCGTCCGCCAGAATCGCCTTCACATCATCCGGATAGCTCTCCACCCATCCCCCTGTCATAAAAAAAGTCACCTTCACATCATGTTTCTTAAGAATCTCCAGAATCCGGCGCGTATCCTCATTTCCCCAAGCCGCATCGAAGCTGAGCGCTACTTGCTTCTTATCCGTCTCCACACAGTAGATCGGCAGTTCCCTTCCACCCACGGAACTGCTGACCGTCACGGAGTCCGGCAATACTTTCACGACTCCCTGTATCAAAGCAACTGTCGCCAATGCAAACGCCGCAGATTTTGCCACTTGCATGAGTATGTCCCGTGCAAAGTTCTTGCGTTTCTGCTCCTCCTTTGACTGATACTCCGATTGGACAATCTCGCCACAGTATTGTCCACCGGTTCTCTGCCTTTTTCGCTCCTCTGTCCACGCTTCCACCTGATCCGGCTTCGGCCATACATCATTCCCGGAACTATGCCCCGATACAGGATTTTTCTGCATTTTTCTTTCCAATTCATGCAGTACAAGTTTCATCTTATGATTCCAATGGATTCCTTTTTTACGCATAATAATACCCTGCATATTTTTGTTACTAAAAGTATATGCAGGGCATTGCATTTTATTTTTCATTTCTACTTTCCTATATCAATTCGGATATCAAAAGATGCAATATGGAAATCAAGAGACCGATTGCAGAAAATGATTTCTCGTTCCGAGGTTCGGAATATAAATCTTCCATCTGATGTCTGTCCCCAAACGTATCAAAAATGTCATGAAAAATTCAAAAAAATGGGATTTTGCCCTTTACAAATCATCATAAATGCCGAGATAATATATATAGGAATATCTATGCCTTGTTACCTGTAGCAGCTACTTTTTACGGGTAACATCCAACAGGATACACAAGACAGGGAAGTCGTTATTTCACAACATGGAGGGATGTCAAATGGGTATTGGTTTAAACGGCCTTAATTCAGGTTATGCAGACACCTATTCAAGTCTGCTGGGAGGCACAAGCTCCAGTTCCGGAGATTCTATGTCAACTTTACTGACAGATTATGCTTCCATCAAAAACGGCAGCTACGGCAAGATGATGAAATCTTACTATGCCAAAGTAAAAGATGAGGAAGAGGCAGACGGCACTTCCAAGAGCAGTTCCAAAACAAAGGAAACGGATGCCGCATCTGCCAGCGCGGCAAGAAAATTCTACGAGACTGCCACGGGAATGAATGGACTCGACTACAGCGCAGACAATATTGACGAATTATATGATAAGGTATCGGCATTTGTCAAGGATTACAATTCCTTGATCACCAGTGCTTCCAAGAGCAAGAACTCCTCTGTACAGGCACAAGCGGACGCTCTGAACGACTATACTTACCAGAATTACAAATTGTTTGCCAAAATCGGGATCACGATGAACTCAGACCGCACCTTATCGATCGACGAAGATACGTTCAAGAAAGTAAATGAGAAAACTGGGGCTACCAACGTTCCTACTCTGACCACGCTTTTTAAAGGTATCGGCTCTTTTGCCGACAAGGCGGCTGACAGGGCAAGCACGATCTATCGTCATGCAGGCGAAGGCGAAGCCGTTACCTCTGCCAAGGCAAAATATGCCGGCACTATGGGCAGCGTATCTTCCACAGACAAGACTGACAGTGCTTCTTCCAACAAAGGCACTTCCAAGACCGCAAAAGACTCGGCATCGGCTGCCTTAGCAAGTTCTCTTTACAAGTCTGTTGAGAAACTAGGGGCTGCAACGATCGACAATAACAACAAGGATAATCTGTACGATTTATTCTCTACCCTTGTGAAAGATTATAACGAACTTATCAAAAAAGGGTCAGATAGCGAAAATTCTAATGTCATCAATCAGACAGATTACTTGAAGACTCTTGTAAGCGGCAATAAGAGCGTTTTCTCCAAAATGGGCGTTACCGTCAATTCCGATAAGTCATTATCGATCGATGAAGAGAAATTCAAAGATTCCGATATGAGCAATGTAAAAGGTCTGTTTACCGGCGCATATTCTTTCGCAGAGAAAATGACCGACCGAATCAACCAGATCTACCGTTATGCTACACAGGGTCAATCCCTAAGCGCGCAGATTTACACAAGCTCAGGCAGCTATAGCGCCGCCAACACCGGTTCAACAGTTGATACTGTGATGTAGATTGAAAAAATGAAAGTTCGCTTAGGAATTTCCTATAGCGATTCGGGTGTCAAAAGGTCTATTGCATAAGTTGTGAGAGCAGATTGCACAAAAAGTTCTCTCGTGTCGGGTTTCGTCGAATGAATTTTCTAAGCATTCCGATGTAAGCTGTGACACCTATGATGTTGGGGTCAAATAAAGCTTTATATTGTAATTGTATAAATTGTGTGAAAAATTAATCTTATAGATAAGTATATATAGGGTTCAACTGAATTTAATTTATGCACAATTTAGGAACAATTAAAGCAATTTACTGTACATGGGCTATTTGACCCCAACATCTATCCTATAGCATAAAAAACTAGACATTAGTCAATTTCATTCACAATAACACATGCTATTCAAACAAAATCCCACAGACAACTCTGTGGGATTTTATAATACTCATTATTCTATATTTCTGTATCGCCTCCAGGAGGGGGAGAATGCACGCTCCACCGCATTCTCCCAGACATGACTTAGTTACACTTAGGCGGCGTATTCTGCCGCCCTAGTGTAACTTCATGTCTTTTTCATTGTCTTTTTCTTACGCAAACGGATTCTCCGTCGGATACGGTACGCTCTTCGGCTGGTTGTAACCAATCTCGCTCACATCCACGCCAATATATTTAAATACTTCAAATAACGCTTTGCCGTAATGTCCGAAAGCAACTGCACCGTGATGAGGATAATTCTTCTCAATCAATACATGACGATAGAATCTTCCCATCTCAGGAATCGCAAATACACCGATGCCTCCGAAAGATTTGCTTGCTACCGGAAGAACCTCACCCTCTGCCACATATGCGCGCAGGATATTGTCAGCAGTGCTCTGCAGACGATAGAATGTGATGTCGCCAGGAACGATATCGCCTTCCAGAGTACCCTGGGTCACTTCTTCCGGAAGTGTTCTCGCCATGATCATCTGATATTCCATGCTGCACTTGGACAACTTCTTGGAGCATGTATTTCCACAATGGAAGCCCATGAAAGTATCCGTAAACTTATAATCAAACTTGCCTTCGATAGACTCTTTATACATATCCTTCGGCACAGAGTTATTGATATCGAGAAGTGTTACGATATCATCGCTGACTGCCTCACCGATAAACTCGCTTAAGCATCCATAAATATCCACTTCACAGGATACCGGAATGCCTCTTCCTGTCAGACGGCTGTTCACATAGCAGGGAACAAAACCAAACTGTGTCTGGAATGCGGGCCAGCATTTGCCTGCGATTGCCACATACTCACGATAACCTTTGTGCTCTTCGATCCAGTCAAGAAGCGTCAATTCATACTGAGCTAACTTCGGCAAGATCGTAGGCTTGTTATTGCCTTCGCCAAGTTCTGCCTCCATATCCTTCACAACATCAGGAATACGGGGATCGTCTGCATGTTTATTGAATGCTTCAAACAGATCCAATTCCGAGTTTTCCTCGATCTCAACGCCTAAGTTGTACAACTGCTTGATCGGTGCATTACATGCAAGGAAGTTGAGCGGTCTGGGACCGAAAGAAATAATCTTTAAGCTGGACAACGCTGCAACCGCGCGTGCAATCGGAATAAACTCGTGAATCATATCTGCACAATCCTCCGCATCCCCTACAGGATACTCAGGAATATACGCTTTCACATTGCGGAGTTTCAAGTTGTAGCTTGCATTCAACATACCGCAGTAAGCATCGCCACGTCCCTGAATCAAATCGCTCTGAGACTCCTCTGCCGCTGCCACGAACATCTTAGGACCCTCAAAATGCTTTGCAAGCAATGTCTCTGAGATTTCGGGACCGAAGTTGCCCAGATAGACACAAAGTGCATTACAGCCGTTATCTTTGATATCCTTGAGCGCATTCACCATGTCGATCTCGCTCTCGATGATACAAACCGGACACTCATAAATGTCTGCTGCATCATACTTTGCATTGTAAGCCTCCACCAATGCTTTTCTCCTGTTTACTGCCAGTGATGCCGGGAAGCAGTCACGGCTTACAGCCACGATACCAATTTTTACTTTCGGTAAATTGTTCATGTTATTTATCCTCCTTTTAACCGGTGCTGCCGGTGTTTTTAACATATCTGTTGTTATGTTTTACTCGCGAATATCCAGATTCTTTCCGATCAGCCCGATATGCGCGCCTGCATCCAGCCCGCCCTCTGCATGGCCGATCAGCCACTTATTTTTCGCAGTAATCAGGGCATCTTCCCAATCTGCATGGCTTTCGTCCAGCGGATAATTCGTTTCTGCCGGAAGAACAATCCCCACCTTGAAGCCATCTTCATTCGCACTGCACGGCGCATAGTGGAGCGTTGTCGCATAAATCTCTACCGCTGTACCCGCCGGCACTAAAAATGCTTCCATCAAAGAGGTATCGTAAGTAAAATCGTCCGTGATATCCTGCTGCATACCAACGATCAAAACCGCATCGGTCGCCGCTACATTGATCTCGGAACTTCTGTGATACTCGATAGCATTCAATTTGTAATTATGCCCGTTGCAGTATCCTACCTCGATCGGCAGTTCACCGTATGTCCTTCTCTGCAGTTCTTTCGCCGCCGCCGTCGCCTCCAGCGCCTCGATAGACGGCTCATAACCTACGCCTTCCGGCAGCGGGGTTTCTTTCTTGATCGCCTCCACAAGATCACTGAAATCAATCCCTTGTACTATTCTGCCATATTTGCGGAATGTGGGATCTGTAATTTTCTTAATTTCCATCTGTTATTTCTCTCCCTTCTGTTCACTTCAACTTATCCTCAATTTATGAATCCCAGCCTCATGGCGCTCCATTCAACCTGCCAATTCCATCTGTCCTACTTAATCACCTCGAACAGTGCCTTGCAAGCCGGATAAATCTGTCTGAATTGCTGATACCGCGCCTCATATTTCTCCACGAGCGCCGCTTCCGGCTCTACCGTATCCACAATCTTGACAATCTTCGCTGCCGCCTCTTCCACGTCCGCATATTCCCCACAGGCAACCGCCGCGAGCATTGCGCCGCCCATCGCCGGACCTTCTTCGCTCTCGATCACATCCACTTTCAGATTCATGATGTTGGCGATCATCTTTTTCCACAGCGGACTCTTCGCGCCGCCACCGCAGATCTTCGTCCTCTCAATCTTAATTCCGAGGGACTTCGCAACTTCTAAAGAATCACGCAGTGCAAAGGCAACGCCCTCCAAAACCGCCTGTGTCATATCGGCCCTGGTCGTATCCATCGTCATGCCGATAAACGTGCCTCTGGCATTGGGATCGTTGTGCGGGGAACGCTCTCCCATCAGATAAGGCAGGAAGTACACGTGGTTCTCCCCCAATTTATCGTCCGTAATCTCCTTCTGCTGCGCTGCATAATCCGTTGTGCCGATAATCTCATCCATCCACCATTTATTGCAGGATGCCGCGCTCAGCATACATCCCATCAGATGGTAATGGCCATCCGCATGTGCAAAAGCATGTAACGCATTATATTTATCCACTCCAAATTTATCCGATGAAATAAAAATCGTTCCGCTCGTACCAAGGGAAATATTGCACATGCCGTCTCCCACCGTGCCGGTTCCTACAGCCGCCGCCGCATTGTCGCCGCCGCCTGCAGCCACTTTAACCGTCGCCGGGATTCCCAGTTCTTCCGCAATCGCAGGCAGAACCGTTCCGACCGTCTCATAACTCTCGTACACCTTTGCAAGCTGCTCTTCCTTCACGCCGCATATCTCGCACATCTCTTTCGACCAGCAGCGATTCTTCACATCAAATAACAACATACCCGATGCATCCGATACATCCGTACAGTGGACACCCGTCAGTTTATAAGCGATATAATCTTTCGGGAGCATGATCTTCTTAATCTTCGCGAAATTCTCCGGCTCCTTGTTCTTCACCCAGAGCACCTTCGGCGCGGTAAATCCGGTAAAAGAAATATTCGCCGTATAAGCCGACAATTTATCCTTACCGATCACCTGATTGAGATAATCGCATTCCTCTGTCGTTCTCCCGTCGTTCCACAGAATAGCGGGTCTGATAACTTCATCATTCTCGTCCAGGATGACAAGCCCGTGCATCTGTCCGCCGAAACTGATTCCTGCGACCTGGCTCTTGTCCACATCGGCAATCAGTTCCTTGATTCCCTCAATGCTCTTCTCGTACCAGTCCTCCGGCTTCTGCTCCGACCAGCCCGGATGCGGAAAATAAAGCGGATACTCTTTCGATACGATATTCACGATCTTACCGCTTCCCTCCATCAACAGAAGTTTCACAGCGCTTGTTCCTAAATCCACACCAATATAAAACATGATATACCTCCTCCGTGCTCGTGCACGCTATGTATTAATCTCATCATAATCTTTCTATCCGGCAAAATCAAGGATATAATATATTTTCGGAAATATACACAAAACATGTCCCCCAATATTGTCTATTTCCACGTCTCGCCACAGCTAAAACCAGAGCCAGATCCATGCCAAAGCCCTATGCAGAATGTCTCGCCACCCCCTGCGCCGCACCACCCTATCGCCGCCTCATTTGACTTGCGTGCTCTATTGTGCTACTCTTTACTCAGTCAACCGGAATTTAAATATTCCACGAACCCTCGCTAAAACCAAGCCGGTATACATAGGACAGTTTCATCCACTATCACACAAAGGAGACCCACCATGGCAACCATCAAAGAGATCGCCGCCCTTGCAGGCGTATCCCGCGGCACGGTAGACCGTGTACTGAACCACCGCGGTTCCGTCAATCCACAGACCGAACAGAAAATATTAGACATCGCCCAATCTCTCGACTATAAACCCAATAAAGCCGGCATCGTCCTCGCCGCTCGCAAGAAAAATCTCAAGCTGGGAGTCGTCCTGCTCGGACTCGGCGCAGTCTTCTACGATGATATCCTGTCCGGCATCCACACAAAAGCCGAGGAATTAGCTGATTATAACTGCTCCGTCCTCATTAGGCAGACCGATTATGATTTAGAGCAGCAGCTTGACGCCATTGACGAACTCATCGCCGAAGGGATCAACGGACTCGCCCTCTCTCCCTACAACGATCCTGCCATCAGAAAAAAGATCAACGGACTCTATGATATGGGAATACCCGTAGTTACCTTAAATACCGATATCGAAAATTCAAAGCGGCTCGCCTACATCGGAAGTCATTTCTACCGCTCCGGCGAAACCGCCGGCGGACTGATGCGCCTGATGACCCACGGAGCAGTACATGTGGGTATCATATCGGGATCACGTAACATCTTATGCCACACCGAACGCATCACCGGATTCACCCACGCAATCGCCGCCTACGGAAATATCCAAATTGTGGACACCGTAAATAACAACGATGATGAAGAAGAAAGCTATCGTCTGACGACCGCGCTTCTGGGCTGCCATCCCGAAATCAACGCCCTCTATTTCACGGCCGGCGGCGTATACGGCGGCTGCCGCGCCATAATAGATAGCAACCGTTATGATAATATGACCGTCATCACCTACGACATGGTAAGCACCACCCGGAAATATATAGAAGAAGGGCTGATCTCGGCTACGATCTGCCAGCAACCCTTCCTGCAAGGTTACAAACCTCTCTCAATTCTGTTTACTTATCTGACCACGGGCGAACTTCCCACCGTGGAAAACGATTATGTAGACATTGATATCCGCATCAAAGAGAACCTGTAAGGCGTAAGAACTGCTCCTCAAACAATTCGTCCGCCTGCCCTCAACATTTATATTATACTCGCATGGTTATATATTGTCAAATTGTCATTGTTGATTTTGTCCATTTTTCCGCCTGTATATTTAATTTTTTTATTAAAAATAACAAATACGCACACATTTGTATAAATGTACATCATGCATCGCAGATCATGTGCCACAGACAAATATTTTCTATACAAAATCTATGATTTTTGATATACTGATACTATTCCAAAATGAAATCAGATAAGCGGAGGAATCAGAACCTATGAATAAGAAACGTGCCGTCGTCTCTCTCGGACATGAGGCTCTTGGTTATACAACATCAGAACAATGGGACGCAGTGAAATTGACTGCCAAAGCGCTTGCCGACCTGATCGAAGCCGACTACCAGCTTACAATCACGCACAGCAACGGGCGACAGGTCAGTATGATCCACAAGGCTATGACCGAGCTGCGCCGCGTATATATCGACTACACCCCCGCGCCTATGTGCGTCTGTTCCGCCATGAGCCAGGGCTATGTCGGATATGATATCCAGAATGCCTTGCGCGCAGAACTTCTCTGCCGGGGCATCTCCAAGACCGTCAGCACAATTCTGACACAGGTGACGGTAGACCCTTACGACGAGGCGTTCTACGAACCCACCAAAGTAATCGGTCGTTATATGTCCAAAGAAGATGCAGAAATAGAGATCAAAAAGGGAAATTTCGTAAAGGAAGAACCCGGCAAGGGATTCCGGCGTGTCGTTGCCGCTCCCAGACCGATTGAGATCATAGAGATCGACGCCATCCGCACACTAGCAGAGGCAGGTCAAGTCGTCATTGCCTGCGGAGGCGGCGGCATTCCCGTAATCGAGCAGAATCATCTTCTCAAAGGCGCATCGGCAGTGATCGAGAAAGATTCCATCGCTGGAAAGCTGGCGTGTGACTTAAATGCCGACGAACTGATCATTTTAACCGGCGTTCCGTGCGTCTACAAGAACTTTGGCACAAGCGATCAGGAAGCGCTGAATGCCTTGACCGTCGCGGAATCGAAGAAGTTGATCGAAGAGGGGCATTTTGAGGAAGGCACCATGCTCCCCAAGATTGAAGCCGCAATTTCTTATCTTGAGCAGAATCCTTCCGGCAGCGTGCTGATTACTTCCTTGAAGACCGTAGCTGACGCCATCAAAGGAAAGAATGGCACTGTCATCACTGCGTAACAGATTAAGATTTGCGCAATATGAGATTTGCCCCATACACCCGACAACAAGGAGATCATTTATCCGCGCTCCCCAACACGATAAGGAGCGCGCCGATCATGATACAGAAATCAGAAATATTGAACACGATGTTTCTGATTTTTTTGCTTTTGACCGGAAAACTAATATAGTCCACCACATACTTGCGGACCAGACGGTCATAAGTATTGCTGTAGGCACCGCCGAGAAGCAGCGCCAGACCGACCCTGAGTATCTTATTCCCCCTGCATGTGAACGTCACCAGAAAAAATACCGTCGCTCCCAGCGTCAAAACCAGCGACAGCACTGACACCAGACCGCTCCTCCTTTCTCCGGCATCCAGAAACGCTCCTTTGTTGTGATATTTGCGAAGCAGGAGCCTGTCGCCGCAGACAGGCGTTACCTCTCCTTCCGTCCTTGTATGTTCGATATGGTTCTTGATAAACAGATCAAGCACAAATACTGCCATTGCAAGAAAAGTACATATTAAGATCATTTCCATTGTTCCTCATCAATCATCATCTCTATCCACGCTGTTGGTGTCATAACAGGCAATAAAACATCTTCATAGTCTTTATGGTTTCCTGTGATAATATAATCCATCCTGTTATTTTTTCCTGTTATATATTGCACACAGTCCTCAAAATCTTTCCACTTTTTCCTAAACGCTTCTCTAATATCCTGTTCGGTTACAGAAAGGATTCCTGCCAATCGAAAAATATTATCCATGATAACATATGTTCGTCTTATATCATGTGTCTCTTTACGAATAATATAAAAAATATCTGTCACGGACGATGCTGTTATATATGCGCCTGTTCCAGTCTCCTTCACTTTTCTGAACAATTCCATAGAAACATCACATCCGCTGCGCTTAAGAACCATATCTAGGATCACATTGGTATCAATTAGCAGTTTCATACCTTTCTCTTATCCTTTCTTCTCGATATTCCTCCAATGTCTTTCCCGTATCCGGTACCGTGCCTACGATATTTCCGAAAATATCATCCAGAGATTCCATATCAAATGGTTTTTCTTCCATCTGCTGTGAACTAAGAAATTGCACAAAACTATATATCATTTCTATTTGACTTTCCGGCAAAACATTTAACAAATCGATCGTTTTCTCCAACGTTGACATAGTCTTCTCCTCTTTAAAATCCATATGATTTATTATCTTACTATATTGTATCACTCTCTATGTAAACTAACCATTACATTTTTAGGATTTATACCGTCTGATTCCAGTTTCCCCGGCATCTTAAAAAAATATATTTTTATCTTACTCCTTATAATACCGCCTCTTAGTTCTATGATAAACCTTATAAGTTTCTACGAAATAATTCTTCCAGCCTGTTGGCAGACTAAACAAGTTCTTTCGCCATAGCCGCCACCCTGCTTGCATTCACTAGAAGCTGCTGTCTTTTCACGGTTCCATTTTGCAAGCCTTCCATCACTTCTTTGTAATCAGACTTGGAACCGGGCATAAAAAGATCTCCGCCTGCCATACATACATTGGGCGCTTTCGCTACCGGATATTTACAGTTGTCCTCCGTCTTATAGTGCGAGATAACCCAGTCAGTCATCACGATTCCCTGAAAACCATATTCCGCCCGCAAAACATCCTCAATCAGTCCTCTATGCTCATTGACATGCGTCCCGTTTACAAGATTGTAAGATGTCATGACCGCCTTCGGCTGGGAGATTTTTACTGCAATGCCAAAACCTTTCAGATAGATTTCGCGTGCCGCCCTCTCGCTGAGCCTTGAGCTATTCTGTGTACGGTTCCTCTCCTGGTTGTTAAATGCATAGTGCTTGATCGTCGTACCGCAGTGTGCATAAGACTGGACACCCTTCGTAATATATCCCGCCATCATGCCCGACACGAAGGGATCTTCGGAATAGTATTCAAAATTCCTGCCGCAGCGGATGCTCCTATGGATATTGAGCGCCGGCGCCAGCCACAAGTGCACCCCGAAGTGATTCATCTCGAATCCCACGATCTTTCCACACTTTTCTGCAAAATCCGTATTGAAACTCTGCGCGATCGCCGTTCCGATCGGGAGCGCTGTCGCATACTGCCTGCGGACTTTATCTGTCTTCTTTAATTTGTAACCCATCCTGTCTACCAGCCATCCCATAGGTTTCGGCATAAGTTCCAGGATGGATTCCGGCATCGTACCGCCAAGGGCATGTATCCCGCCATTTTTATCGACTGCGTACTCTTTTGCCAGACGAAGACCCGCCGGGCCATCCGCCATTACCAAAGATTCCACGCCGAAATTTTTCGCTTCCAGAGATGTCTGCCCTGCCGCACCGGCAACAGTAAATCCTGCATTTCCAATGATACTGGCAACGCCGCCCTTGGAATTGAATGCGCCTATATTCAATTTGACAAGCTGGTCATCCGAAAGTTTCTTAATATCGGAGTTGATCACGTCTTTTCGTGTATAATCTACGGTGTCCGTGCTAATCACATCTGGGGATAATATATAAGTTGGCAGATTCGCCGGTATCCGTGCACGATCTGAGTTCCCTGCCCCCTCGTCCGTGTTGGAAACCTCATCCACACGAATATCTTTTTCTTTCCCTGCCGCCGCAAGTTTCGGAATCTTATCATCTGCAAATCCGGGATTGCCAAGAACATTCTTTGCACGCAATGTCGTAATCGTTTCTTCTACTCTCACGATACCTGCTGCGACCGTATCCGCGCTGCTGTTTCCTATGCGGAGAATATAATCGCCCGCTTCGAGAAGATAACTTTCGCTCTCCGTATCGTAAGGTGCAATATCCTTCATGGAAAAAGCAATTTTAACCGTTTCTTCCTCCCCGGCATCTAACCGCCTTGTCTTACCAAAACCCGCAAGAACCTGATAAGGCTCATCCAGCTTCCCCGCCGGAATCGAAACGTAAAGCTGCACGACCTCTTTCGCCGCCTTCTCTCCCACATTCTTTACCGTACTTTCCACTGTCACAACGTCTTGCTCAAGATGCACATCCGACACCTGGATCGTAAACTGTGAGTAGGTCAGACCAAAGCCAAAAGGGAACAATGGCTTCTTCCCAATGCTGTCAAAATAACGGTAGCCCACGTAGATGCCTTCTTTGTAGCAGGTATCATCTTTCTCTCCGAAATCACCGATTGACGGATAGTCCTCCCACGCGCTCCATGTCGTGGTGAGTTTTCCGGAAGGACTCTGCTTTCCCAGCAGAATATCCGCCAGGATATGCCCGGTCTCCACGCCAAGCTGGGAGAGGACCAGAATATTCTTTACCGCAAGCACCGGTGTCAGATCGACGACTCCGCCTGCATTGATGACCAGCATAAAATTCTCATATTTTTTATTACATGCCAAAATATCCCGTATTTCTGTTTTGGAAAGGAGGATATCGCCCGCCTCCGGCACGCGGTCGCTTCCCTCGCCCGAAATACGAGCGAGAACATAGATCCCGGTATCCCCTGTCCCATTTAAAGGCAGCTTGTACTCTGACTCCTTCATGGCACGCCCCATCGACATCATCATCACATTCTGATGCTTCGCCTTCGCTTCCGCCTTTAAATCCACAAGGAACTTCTGCTTTGCCGCACTGCGGACTCCGTTGTAAGCATCCAGCCACGCTTTGGAAGTAATCCGGAATCCAGCATCCTCAAGCCCCTGCTCCACCGTCACAAAGAAACGGGAATTTACTTCCCCCGAACCAGTTCCACCTTTGACCGTATTGCGCGCACCGCTTCCGTATACCGCGATATCCCCTGTCTCGGATAATGGAAAATGACCATCCTTTTTCAGAAGAACGGTACATTCCGCGCCCATTTTTCTTAAATATTTATTGTGCTTCGTTTCATAAGTATTCATGTCTGTCCCTCCTATAGCAATATGATTACATATTTTATCATCCCATAACGGAAAAACAAACTATATCGTTATCAAATTTACTTTTTCAGTAAACCCCGAAACCAAAGAAATTATTTATACCCGATTTTCCGATCCAAAGAGCCGTATTTTTTCCATCGCAGCTTTCTTGATTGCTTCCACCTCATAGGGAATCACGCCGAACATACTGTTTGCCCCTTTGGCAATCCCTGCTTCTATACCCGCTTTTCCAGCCTTATCCACATCTGTAAAAATATTGACCTTGCAGATCCCCTTCTTCACCGCCGTCTGAAAATCGTCATTGGAAAGACCGCTGCCGCCATGAAGCACCAAGGGCACTCCCGTTTTGTCCGCGATCGTCGCGATCCGCTCAAAATCCAGCTTGGGTGGGAATTTATAATCGCCGTGGGCATTTCCCACCGCCACCGCCAGCGCATCCACTCCTGTACGTTTCACAAAATCCGCTGCCGTGTCAGGATCGGTATAATAATCACTTGGATTCTCAAGCTTTCCCTCGCCCTCATTATCCCCTACATGACCTAACTCGCCTTCCACCGTAGCGCCCATGGCATGACAGATCTTCACCATTTCTGCCACTTGCTCTAAATTTTCTTCATAACTTGCCATAGAACAATCATACATCACAGACGTAAAACCCAGTCGCAACGCCTGCATACAGCGCTCGAAAGTCAGACCGTGATCGTAATGTACACATACCGGCACAGACGCCCGTCTTGCCATGGGAATTAAATAATCCGCCACATTCTCTAGCTCCATAGCAGGCAAGAGAATCTCCGCCGTTCCCACAATCACCGGTGCATGTAGCTCTTCCGCTGCCCCAATGACCGCTCTTGCCATTTCTACATTGATGGCATTGAAAAAGCCTACGCCATAGCCGCCCTGTTTTGCAGGATGCAGAATTTCATTCATTGTCACTAACATACTCATTTCCCCACAATCTTACTTTAAAAATCACACGTGTTTTTTTCCCAGCCATTCCTGATCTTCTCTTTTAATTCTGCAAATGTCTTTAAGCCGCCTAATGCATCGTAAGCCGCCACACAGCAGGCTCCTGTCGCCGTTGCCATCTGCAATGCTTCCTCCATGGACATTCCGTTCAGAACAGAGGTCAGAAACGCCGCAATACTGGTGTCGCCTGCCCCGGTACCGGAACAGATCTTCTCCGGTACATAACTTCTTTCAAAGCCTTGTTTCTTTGCCCACTCCTCTGTTTTTAAATCCAGTCGCCTGCAGAGTCCCGCAACCGCCTGTGCATCAGCAGAGCGATAATAAATGCCCGGTGCACCGCACTTAATCAGAACAATCTTTGTCCCCAACGATAACACCTGTTGTCCAAGTATGTCCACATCTTCCCAATGAATAACCTCTGTAATATCCCGTCCTGCCGCCTTTCTATTCCACGCCTCATACTGTGATCTGTCCAGCATATAGCAGAGTTCTTCCACACTTGGCACAAAAAAGTCTACATAGGGAAGCACCCGTTCCAAAAGCTTCCGCCAGTCCTCCTGTCCTGCTTCCGATGTCGGATCTATCGCAGCCATATCCAGCGAGACAGCACAGCCTGCATCTTTCACCCGCTTTAAAATACGGCACAGTTCTTCGCCATTATTCTGGTACATCCGCCGCATCAAAGGCGGATAACCGAAGTGAAACAGATCGGCTTCCTCTATCTGCGCCCAATCCAGATCATCCTCGCAGAACGTATTGTTTGCGCCTGGATCATGCAGGAAAATCCGGTCGCTGCCCGGCACCGCCAACACGACAGAATAAGAGGTAGACGACTGCCCGGACACGATCATACCCTGCTCTGCTCCATATCCCTTAACAATCTCAAGCGCCATTTTGCCAAACGCGTCATCACCGATTTTACCCATCAAACGGACGTTACCACCTAAAATCTTCATAGCAAGCCCCGTATTCGCTACGGCACCTCCCGTATGCACGTCCACACCCGTCATCTGAATCAGTTTCCCTGGCAGAAGCACTTCCTGAATATTTTCTGATATCTGGTTTGGAAATACCGGGGTAATATCCAGACAGATATGCCCCGCAACAATCGCCTTTTTCATCCTCTTATCCTTTCTTTCTATTGCCGCTTATCGGTCTACACCTATTCAACACCCATCAAAAGCTTCATCACGTAAAGTTCCAGCCCTTCAAAATCGCGGTTTTCTACACATTTTTTCTGGAAATCATAGTCAAATTTGTCTACCTTTTCCTCTAAAGCCTTAAATACCTGTAAGCTGGTCTCCAAATGCTTGTAGCTGTCCTCGTCTGTGGTGGTGCGCATCGCTTTCACATCCAACCCCACATACTCGCCGTGATCGCCATAACCGTTCTCTTTCAGCACTTTCACCTGGTTAAACGCAGCACGCAGATTTTCTACGCCAAAGCTCTTGTCTTGATCGTATTTAATGCCATTCTGGTCATTTAAATGCACGGTCATTAACTTGCCCATCGCCAGCGCGAAGCCGATCTCATGTGCCGGATCGAGGCCCGCCAGAATCGCGTGTGCACTCTCCAGATTGCCGCCTACACGGGACGGATCGATCGTTGCTGCGGAAATCGCCATCACATGTCCCATTGTACCACAAATGCTGCGGTCGATGGGCTCATTGGGCTTAGGCTCGATGCAGACACGGATCTTCGGATCGTACTCTAACATCTTGTTGATGGCCTCGATCAACATTTTCGTCGCCCACACAGGAGATTTACTTTCCGCACAGAGAGTACCTTCTCTCGCAAGCCATAACACAATCATATCACATCCCAGCTCGTTGGCAATGTCAATCGAACGGTACGCTCTCCACATCGCATACTCACGGTCCTTTTCGGATGTACTCATGAAACCACCGTCAATCGTATGCGGGTCCATCCACAGACGAGGCGCCACAAACTCTGCTGCCAGACCGTATTTATCCAACTTTTTCTTAAGCTCTCTCGCCTTTTCTTTGATCTCTTCCTCTGTATAGTCGTTGATATTCGGTACTGCATCATCGTCATGGAACTGGATCGCGGAAAATCCCATCTGCGCAAATTTCTCCAACTTTGTATCGAAGTCGATCTCCTTCCTGGTTGCCGGACCGTAAGAGTCGGCTCCCGCGTGTACGTTCCAAGGTCCTACTGAAAATTTAAATTTTGACATTTTTTCCTCCATTCCGAAGCGTTCTACGCTGAGAAACGCCTCCTTTTCTTTCCTTTCCTGCCGACAGTTACCACTCTAAGCGCTTTTGATAATGCTATCCTACCATTCCCTGCCAAAAGCTTCTCTCACAAGTTTAAGAAAAAAAACTGACAAATTTGCTATTTCCCATTATAATAGAGTCAAAGGAGAGTACTGCCATGAATCAAGAATTTGAGATCGTTACCCACAACCATATCAGCAATTTCCGCCTGTTTTTGGTCAGCCTGCAATACCGCACGCCGCATATCCACCGGGACTTTGAGATCTGTCTTGTCCTAAGCGGTACGGTACATGTCCTTTCCCGGCAAGAATCCCTTACCGCCAACGAAGGGGCCTTTTTTATCCTGAATCCTTACCAACCCCATGAGCTAAAGACGGATACCCCCGCCACCATCCTTTCCCTGCAGGTCTCACCGAATTTTTTCTCAGACTGTTATCCGCAGATTCATAATCTCTCTATGCCCTTCTGCCTGGAAAACAGAGCGAACTCTCCTGCGCATCAGGATGTCTTTCAGAAAATGATTCACCTCGCCTACGTCTATTATCATAAAGAGAGCAATTATGAACTGCAGTGCGCCGGCATGGTAAATCTAATTTTTTACCAGATGCTGCAGCTCTTTCCTTACCGCATAGACCCCGATAACACTTCCGTATCCATGCGAAACCGCAACGCCAGGCTCCGCGCAATCGCGGAATATATCGATGCCAATTACGCACAAAAACTCCTGCTCACAGACATCGCCGCCAAGCAGGAGTTAAGTCTTCATTATTTATCCCATTTTTTTAAGGAAAATTTCGGCGTTTCTTTTCAGCAGTATGTTTCCAAGATCCGCTGCGAAAAAGCCCAGCAGCTCTTGCTGCTCACCGATGATTCCCTGCTGGATATCAGTATATCCACCGGATTCTCCGATCCCAAATATTTTAACCGCGCCTTCCGGGAACAATATGGCTGCACCCCCAAAGAATACCGCAAAAAATTTGAGCATGAACCCCTGCCGTCCCAGCAGAAATCCATGCTCACCACACAAGAATTTCTATCGGATGCTGCTAGTCTGATTCTTCTTGATAGCTTCTACCGGGAAAAATCAAAAGCGTCCAGCGAATCCATCGAAAGAGTATCGCCATGAATACTGACGATGACTGCCGACATTGTACCGCCGCCAATAATACGGATTGCCATACCGACGATTCCGGCAAAATGCAACAGGTTTTCCGTGACTAAGTTAGCAACCCCCATTTCAAATGGGGGTTTAGTTATAACCCCTCCGGGGT
>JAMPGN010000073.1 GCA_023663915.1 Eubacterium sp.
CCGCTGCAACGGTAACGGTGCAGGCTGTGTAAACCCCATCCGAAGCAAGACCAAACAGAAAGCGACAGATTTGCCCGATCTGCTTTCAGGTGGGTCGCTTGAGGTATCCGGTGACGGATATCCTAGATAGATGATCATTCACGACATAACCCGGCTTATCGTTCTGCTTAGTCATTAGAAAATGTTTGAAAAAGTGCATAGAGTGGTATATGATTAGTAAGGGTTTTTGCACTTAGGAAAATCTCTCCTGAACAGGGGGAGATTTTGTTATGTGTGGTGTATATGGAGAAGATTCAACGATATTACGCATATAATACTGCATATAGGGAAACTATTTGTTGACAGAAAGGCGTGGTCATATAATATGAGATGCAGTAAATTTCCGATTATTAGGCTGCCCGTATTTGTTATCATTTGTATTCTGCTTCAATCACCGCTATCTGTACGGGCAGAAGGGCAGCGGCTGCCACGCTTAATCCAGACGGTGACGGAGCAGGATATCTATGAGGGTATGCTAGCACTCGATTTTTTAAAAACGCCTGTTCTGGAAAAGGAAGACTGTGCCGCAGCGTATGAAAATGTAAAAAACTGTGTTGTGCGGGTGCAGATGGGGAATGCTCATGGCAGCGGGATCATATGGGAAATGACGCAGGAGGCGATCATTGTCGCCACGAACAGACATGTATTGGAATATTGGAAGTATAACAATAGTTATGTATATTTTGCGCAAGGGTATTACGCGGATGCGGCAATACTCGGCGTGTCAAAGCAGTACGACGTAGGATTCCTTCGTATCGACAATGCGCAGTTTACCTACGAGGAGTTAGAAAAGTTTCGGAGCGTCCGCAAAGACGAGGAAGTCTATGTGGGGCTACGTGAGGGAGATGCGATGTTTTCTGTGGATTCTGCGTCAGGCACGGACGAGGCGCGATATTTTGAGGCGACCGTGGGCGATCCGCACAAGTATATAGAAGATTTTGGTGCTTATATGCTGTACGGACATGGATTTGCCAAGGAGGGCATGTCTGGCGGCGGAGCGTTTGACGGGCGGGGGTATCTGATCGGAATGACGACAGGCGGAACGTACCAGAACGAGACTGCCAGCGTACCGCTGCCGGATATCGTGGAAGCATATAAGACAGTCGTGCAGATGGAGGCAAATAATATTACGGAATAGAGGAAACGCATATATGGATATGGAATGGGAAGACGGGATTAAGTTTGAGATCAGGGAAAACAGCGCTGCACTTGTGTGTGGAGTGTTTGCGATTGGGATTTCTGTTTTTATTTTTATTATGTGGATATTGCACCCGTCGGGCAGAGGCGGCGGCGCGCTTTTCTATATACCGCTTCTTTTGATGCTTCTTTTCGGAGTTTTGAATCTAGTGGTGTTTTTTCAGAGAAAAATGATCGTGGAGGAGATGAATATATGTTATGTAAACTTATTTGGAAAAAGGAAAGAGTTTACGCTCGATGAGATTGGCTTTTGCAAAATAGGCGGTAACGGGGGAGACGGTGGGATTGTTCTGTACGATTTGCTTGGAAATAAGTTATGTAAACTTGGAATTGATATGCACGGATTTGGAGAGTTTCATCAATATCTCATAGACAATCAGGTCAGGGTCGAGTGGAACAAGAAACGCATGAACAGCGAAACGGCACTTTTGATTGACGCAATCCAGAGGGAGACTTCCGTCTGCGAGGAGGAGATTCGCAAATGTTCGGAAATGTTTTACGAGAGATTAGAATCAGTTTTTCGGGAATGGGAGAAAAGGAATCAGAAATTTGACGTATGCTGGGAGATCGGTTTTGCCGAATATACATTGGAGGATATGGAGAAAAAGTGCAGATTCTGTGACCGCGTAAGCTCGATCGACGTAAATCAGGCGGCTCTGCCAATGTCTTATGAATGCTTCTTCGAGGCATATTTAAAATGCGGCGGCGAGTACGTCGTAAACAGGAAAGGCGAGGAGGTCAATGTGATACTGCCGTATCTTGTCAGAAGCAAGTCATGCCGGATTGGCGAAGGGACGCGGATTCGGAAAGCAGATGAAGAGAGCATGATCGACAGGCTTAAGCTGCATCTGGAAGGGCTTGCTAAGGAACTGCCGAGACACAGATACCATACGGAGGCATTTGAGATACGCCATGGACTAAGTAAGGCGGCGGGGCTTAGGTAAGGTGACAGGGCTTGCAGGGCAGGGGTCAAGAAAGGAGAAGCGGCAAACAGCGGGAGCGGATGGGATGCCATGGTGAAAGCGGAAAAAGGGGGAAGGGATTCGGGATATACACTGACGGTAAAATATGGTAAAATGGAACGGTAGAAGGAAACAGCATAGATGAATAACGGGCGTTGTTAAATTCTGTTAAGATAGGCTGTGCGAGACAGTCATGTTAGGAAAGGGAGGGTTTTTTATGGCGTTATTTCAAATCAGCAACGAGAAAATCACGATACAGATTGACAGTATGGGGGCGGAGCTTAAGTCGCTCAAAAGCCTTGCTTCGGGCAAAGAATATATGTGGAATGCCGATCCCAAATATTGGAAACGGACTTCGCCGGTTCTTTTTCCCTTAGTTGGCGGATTGAAGGATGGTGTTTACCGGGTAGATGGTAAGGAATATCCGATGGGGCAGCATGGTTTTGCCAGGGATATGGAGTTTAAATTGAAGAGTCAGGTGGCTCATGAGATATGGTTTATTTTGGAGTCGGACGACGAGACGTTGAAGAAATATCCTTATCCGTTCTGTCTGGAATTGGGATATGAACTGGCTGACCAGACTGTGATCTTCAAATGGAGAGTGAAGAATCCGGCAAAGGAGCGTATGTATTTCGCGATTGGCGGACATCCGGCATTTCTGTGTCCAATCGAGGGAGGCACGAAGCAGAGCGACTACAGCATTCGCTTTGATGCAAAAGAACAGGTGCTATCCTCCTGTATTGAAAACGGGCTTGTCAGTGGTGAGAAAATAACATATGCTCTTTTGAATGGTGTCCTGCCGGTGACGGAGCACTTGTTTGACGGCGATGCGCTGGTGATTGAACACGATCAGGCGCACAGTGTTTCGCTGGTAAAACCAGATGGTACGGATTATCTGACGGTTGAGTTCGATGCACCGCTTTTCGGGATCTGGTCTCCACCGCAGAAACAGGCGCCTTTTATCTGTATTGAGCCTTGGTACGGCAGATGTGACAGGGAGGGCTATGAAGGAGAATGGAAAGACCGGGAATGGATGCAGGTTCTTGAGGCGGGTGAGACGTTTATGGCGGAATATAAGGTGATTGTATAGAATACAGGAGGGGCAGGTATGGCACCTATTGTACAGTGTATGGGGCTGACGAAGGTATTCGGCAGTAAAGCAGCCCTCAATCAGATTTATCTGAATCTGGAACGCGGCAGGATCATCGGGCTGCTCGGTCCGAACGGCAGCGGGAAGACGACTCTGATTAAGATCATGAACGGATTGCTGAAATCGACAGCAGGCGATATCTTTATTAACGGATTGAGACCGGGGATAGAAACAAAATACAGGATTTCCTATCTTCCGGAGCGCACTTATCTGCAGCCCGGTATGAAAGTCATGGAGATCGTACAGTATTTTCAGGATTTTTATCCGGATTTTAGGGTGGACAGGGCTTATGATATGCTCGCGCGCCTTCAGATACAGCCTTATGAGAGGCTTAAGAACCTGTCCAAGGGGACAAAAGAGAAGGTACAGCTCATTCTGGTGATGAGCAGGGATGCCGACCTGTATATTCTCGATGAGCCGATCGCGGGTGTTGATCCGGCATCCAGAGACTATATTTTACATACGATCGTGCAGAATTATAACAGAAATGCGACGATATTATTATCCACCCACCTTATTGCTGATGTGGAGAATATTTTGGACGAAGTAGTGTTTATCCGGTACGGCAGCATCGTATTGCAGGCGGGAGCCGAACAGATTAGACAGAATGAAGGCAAGTCCATAGACCGCTTCTTCAGGGAGGTGTTCGCATGTTAGGGAAATTGATGAAATACGAATGGCAGTTCACATGGAAACTGCTTGCTCCGGCGAATCTGCTGATCGTTGTGATGACGGTTCTTGCGTGTTTCACAGTGCGTATAGATGCTTTTGACACGGATAATGAAGGGATTATTTTCAGTGTGATTATCATTATCCTGACTTATATTGCCAGCATGTTTGTGGTGATGATCGGGACGGTGCTCTATCTGATTCATCGGTTTTATACCTCTACATACGGTGATCAGGGGTATCTGCTGCATACCCTGCCGGTAGATAAGCACCATATTATCATCGCCAAAGTTTTAGTCAGCACGGGGTGGGTTGTATTCAGCTCAATTCTGATCTATTTGTCGGTATTGCTTTTGTTTCATGAAGAAGGAGATATCTTTTCGCAGATGATCGACAGCATAAGCAGTTCGGCGGAGTGGTCGGGGGCGGAAAGCGTCAGCGCGTTTGCGGTAGTCATGACGCTGGTTTCGTCGTTGGTTCTGATGTTTGCCAGAGTACTAAAGGTGACGGCATGTATCTCGTTAGGGCAGTTATCCAATAATCATAAATTGCTGGCAGCATTTGGGTTTTATTTCCTAAGCTACATTGTACAGCAAATCGTGAATGGGATTTATTACGCGTTTCTCGGATATGTCAATACAATAACGGGTGATTGGTATTTCGGGCGGACTTGGGAATTTTCGATGCTGACAGGATTGATATATTGTGTTGCTTTTTACATGATTACATGGCTTGTTATGGAGAAGAAATTGAATTTGGATTAAATTAAAAATGAAACACCGATAAGTACTGGAAGATAATGTATTTATCGGTGTTTTGAATGCATTAAAGTGTCGTCCCGATCTTTTGGAGCAATGCTTCCTGCAGGACTTGTGAAAAGTTGATGTCTAGGGCTAGAGCCGCCTCATTTAGCCATTCGGGAATGGTGAGCGTCTTTTTAACCGCCTTGGAATTAGTGCGTTTTTGATAAGCGAGCATGTCAAATTCGATGACAACGCAGTATTCGTCCGCAGAAGTGCCGACTTTACATGGTTCAGAAGGGATCGGGATTTCAAGGTTTTCCGCTTTGCGGCTGGAAATTGCGAGTCCCAACGCATCTACAGCCATTTCATAAGCATGCTGCATATTGTCGCCCTGTGTCATGCATTCCGGAAGATCAGGAAAGGTGATCCAGAAGCCGCCTTCTTCTGCAACATGGAAAATAGCCGGATAAAATAATTTATTCATAGATATACCTCCATATGGGAGACAGGGTTATTTTAAACCCGCCTGCTTTAATATTGTTTGTTCCATTCCTTTTTTTTAATCTTTAGAATGATAAGGAACAATTACAGTTTTGCCGGTTCTGGAATTTTTCATTTTAATGTGTGAACCATTTTGGCTGACTGATTCAAAACCGTTCTTACGCAGATATTTGATCATTTCGATTGAGGTCATTGGCATTTTTCTTATTTCATCCGCTTATCCGAGAATAGAATAACACGTATTCACACGTATGTCAATATGAAAATATAATTATCCTCATAGAGGTTTTGATGATTAAGATTTCGTCAGTCTTGACATATTTTAAAAAAAGGAAGAAAATAATTAGGAATTTATATAGAAAGGCTGGTGTATTATTATGACTAAGATCGATATTGTTTCCGGATTTCTTGGCGCAGGAAAGACAACACTTATCAAGAAGCTGTTAAAAGAGGCTTTGGCAGATACAAAAGTTGTATTGATAGAGAACGAGTTCGGTGAGATCGGTATCGATGGCGGATTTTTAAAAGAGGCGGGTATCGAGATCAAGGAGATGAACTCCGGCTGTATCTGCTGTTCACTGGTTGGAGATTTTGGCGCTTCCCTGCGGGAAGTATTGGATACTTATGCGCCGGAGCGTATTTTGATCGAGCCGTCGGGAGTGGGCAAACTGTCCGACGTTATGAAAGCGGTACAGGATGCCATGGCTGACAGGGACGTGGAGTTAAACAGCGCCGTAGCGGTTGTGGATGCATGTAAATGTAAAATGTATATGAGGAATTTCGGTGAGTTCTTCATCAATCAGATCGAACATGCCGGGACGATCGTCTTAAGCCGGACGGACAAGTTGAGCGAAGATAAGCTGGCGGCATGCGTGGAAATGGTACGTGAGCACAATGCGAAGGCGACGATTATCACAACGCCATGGGATGCGCTGGAGGGCAGGGATATCCTTGAGACGATTGAGGGAGCCAAAGATCTGGAAGCGGAACTGATGCGGGAGGTGATGGAGCTTCACGAGCATGACGACCATGAGCATCACCACGACCATGATGAGCACGACCACCATAGCCACGAGCATCACCACGACCACGATGAGCACGACCACCACAGCCACGAGCATCACCACGACTATGATGAGCATGAACACCATAACCATGAGCATGACGAGCACGAGTATCATCATGACCATGATGACCACGATCACGACCATCACAGCCACGATCATGATCATCACCACCACGATGGACACCATCACCATCATCACGCGGATGAGATTTTCACGAGCTGGGGCTTGGAGACTCCTGCGGCATATGAGAAGGCGGAGATTGAGCATATTCTCGCGGAACTTGGTAAGGAGGATGTTTACGGTATCGTTCTGCGTGCAAAAGGCATGGTTCCTGCAGCGGACGGCGGCTGGATCTATTTCGATTACGTTCCGGAGGAGAGCAATGTCAGGGACGGCAAACCGGATGTTACCGGTAAGCTTTGTGTGATTGGTTCTATGCTGAATGAAGGAAAATTAGCGGAACTGTTCAAGAAGTAAGAAGATAGGAAGGTGGGACACTATATGAAACCGGTCTATGTGATCAATGGTTTCCTGGAGAGCGGTAAGACGGAGTTTATCACCTATACGCTTTCACAGCCTTATTTTCAGGTGCGTGGGAAAACTCTGTTGATCCTGTGCGAAGAGGGCGAGAATGAGTACGATGCGAAACTGCTTAGACTGAGCCGGACAGAATTGGAATTGATTGAAGATGAGAAAGATTTTAATTCTGCAAAACTGATTGAATTGGAAAAAAAGCATAAGCCGGAGCGCATCATCATCGAATATAACGGGATGTGGAATTATAAGGAGATGAAGCTGCCGTGGCATTGGCGGATTGAGCAGCAGATCACTACGATCGATGCATCTACGTTTCCTATGTATTTTACAAACATGAAATCTTTGCTTGCGGAGCAGATACGCGCGTCGGAGATGATTATTTTCAACCGCTGTGACGGTGTGGAGGATTTAAGCAGTTATAAGCGCAATATCAAGGCGATCAATCCGAAAGCGGAGATTGTGTTTGAGGATTCCAACGGTGAAATCAATGAGATTATGGAAGATGATCTTCCATACGATTTAAAATCACCTGTTATTGAATTGGACAACGAAGGATACGGGATATGGTATCTGGACTCGCTCGATCATTTGGAACGGTATGAAGGCAAGATGGTTCAGTTTGTCGGCATGGTATTAAAGCCTAAAGATTTTCCCAAGGGATATTTTGTGCCGGGCAGAATGGCAATGACCTGCTGTGCGGAGGATATGGCGTTTCTAGGGTTTGCCTGTGAGTATGGTAAGACGGAGGCTTTGACGGATAAACAGTGGGTGAAAGTGACTGCCAAGGTAGAGAAAGAATATTTTGCGGATTATCAAGGCGAGGGTCCGGTACTTCATGCGGTCAGTGTGCAGCAGACGAGGGCTCCCAAGGATGAGATCATCAGTTTTACTTAGCAGGTCATCATAGTCAGTCAGAGTAATATCAATAAAACAGGGCACATAAACCTAGACGTTATGTGCTCTTTTGTATCATATCGGTGAAAAATATGGCAGACGATAAAGAATTACAGCTTTTGCAGAAAAGGCTGCTTGAATTGGCAGAGCGTTCTTATAATAACAATATTTATACATTTACGCCGTTCCTTGGGCTGTCTGAGCAACAGGCATTCTATGAAGTACAGCGGGAAGTAGAGTATGCAGGCTATGACATGGAGGGCGGCAGCCCTTTATGCGAGCGTAGGATGGTGCGGTTTGGCTCACCACAGTCGCTGGGGTATGAGGAAGCGTATCCGATACAATGTCTGAGAATTAAACCGACGACTCTCAAATTTGCAGAGCATCTTACCCATCGCGATTTCTTGGGTGCGATCATGAATCTGGGGATTGAACGGAGTACGGTAGGAGATATTTTCGTGGAGGATAAAGAAGCAGTCGTATTCTGTCAGGACAGCATTGCGGATTATCTGACAGAGAATTTGGAGCAGGTAAGGCGAACACGTGTAAAGTGTGTCAAGAGTGATGTCACGGAAAAACTTCGTTCACCTGCTGTAGAACAGGTATTGCTGTCCGTATCGTCTATTAGAATTGACACAGTGATATCAAAACTATACAATATTGCAAGAAGTCAAAGCATGGAATTGTTTAAAGCTGGTCGTGTCTTTGTGAATGGCAGAGTAACAGAGAATAACAGTTATGCACTTAAAATTGGCGATGTAGTGACGGCGAGGGGCTTCGGCAAATTTTTTTATATAGGCGAGCAGGGTGAGACCCGCAAAGGGAAGATACGCGTCGAAGTTAATGTGTATCAATGAAAAATTAGTTTACATAATGTGAGAAAATAATTGCATCGTAGAAGACCATGCATGAAAATACGAAACAAAGGGGATGAAAGTTATGATTCATTATAAAACATTTCAGTGGTTGTTTTTCTTTTATATGTATTGTTTCTTCGGGTGGTGTTTTGAATCGGCTTATGTGTCTGCCAAATCAAGAAAATTAGTTAATCGGGGATTTATGCGGGGACCTTTTCTTCCGCTGTACGGGAGCGGCGCAATTATGATGCTTGTTGTATCCATGCCTTTTCAGGATAATGTATGGCTTACATACATAGCGGGAGTGATCGGCGCTACCGCATTGGAATATGTGACAGGGGTTGCTATGGAAGCGCTTTTTAAAGTCAGATATTGGGACTATTCTAATCAACCTTTTAATTTTCAGGGACATATATGTTTATCGTCTTCTCTGGCATGGGGATTTTTGACAATTTTGATGACAAGAGTGATACACCGTCCAATCGAACAGTTTGTTTTCGCAATTCCGGAAAATGTACTTTTTTTGATAACAGCATTACTTACCGTCTGTATCGTGGCGGATTTTACATTGTCCTTCAAGGCTGCACTGGATCTGAGGGATATCCTGATCAAGATGCAGAAAGTCAGGGAAGAGATGGAGCGTATGCAGCGCCGGCTAGATGTGATTATTGCATTCAGCAATGAGGAAAAAGAGCAGAAAAAACAGGAGAGAGAACTTACGCTCTCTGAACTTAATCTTAATCTGAAGCAGAAGTTTGCAGGTTTAAAAGAGAATATACAGTTGAAGCCTTCGGCATACGGTGAAGGAATCCGGGAAGAGATTGCAGAACTTCGAGGCAGGTTCAGTCACTATCCTGATCCTCAGAAAAATTACAGGGAAATGCTGGATTTTTATAAACGTGATATGATTCGGAATAATCCTACCATGGTTTCAAGGAAATTTAAGGTTGCGCTGGAAGAATTGAAAAATATTGCGGGAAACAGAAAAGAATAAACATTATAAAGACGGGTAAATATGCCGGAAACATATTTATCCGTCTTCTCTTTCGATTAAAATATATTTTGTTTTTTTTCGCTGAGAAGAGCGAAGGGATTCGATGATATGGTTTTCAACCAGCTCAATGTTCCTGGCTTTGCGGCGAAGCAGCGCGGAAGTTTTATTATAGAGCCAGAAAGAGTATACGAGCACATTATTCACCCTGCCTAATCTGGCTTTTGTTGTATGTTCATAATGATTTCCACCGACTATGGTCGCTTTGCCTGAACGGACATAGTTAATCAGATCCGTCTCGTCAGTTATGTTTTCCTGTAGGATCGTATATCCGAAGCCTACGCCGTCTGCCCGGTGTGAGTCGCTTCCGCCGAAACAAGGCAGATCATATTCTTTGGCAAGCCGCATGGCACGCATATTGGAATCAGCATCTTCACATGCATTATAGCCTTCGATAAAGTCAAATTTCGGGTAGATATTCTTCGCTGTTTTATCACGCAGTGTATTGCGTATGCTTAAGAATTTCTCACCGCATGGATGAGCGGGTCCGATGATACCGCCATAGTGGTGGACGATTTCGATCAACAGCTGGATAGGCAGACCGCGCAGTTCCAAAATAGGCAGCTTGACGTTAGAAGGCATGACAATCAACATGTGTCCGGCATCTATGGTGTCATATTCTATTCCTTTTAATACGACAAATTTTTCGGGTTTGTTCGGTAATTTCAGATAATATCGATATGCTTTGTAGGAGTCATGATCCGTAATCAGCATACCATGAAATCCTTTTTGTTTTAGGATGTCGATATTTTCCAGTAATTCCAGCTTACAATCCGGTGATCCTTCCTTGGTGTGACAGTGCATGTCTAACTTCATGTCATAGTATCCCCTTTAGTTCATAACATAGTGATACCGCGGAATCCTCATCGGTACACAAGATGTATTCTACCCTTTTTCAAAAAAAATTTCTATAGATTTCACAGAATTTTAAAAGAATCCCGCAGGAATCTTCTGGAAACATTCTAATATTTTTACATATTTATAGTATTGACAATTTTTTTCAGATAGATTATTGTATAGAGAGCAAGTGAGCTTGTCAGCAAGATTGAAATGGAAGATTAAACCTGTGAGAAAGAGTAGTAGGGGCGGAGAAACTGGCACAGAGAGCCGCAGTTGGTGGAAAGCGGTGCAGCGATCGTCTTGAATGGGCTTTCGAGGCTGACCTGAAATAGCAGTAGGAGTCGGCGGGAACCGTACCCGTTATCAATGCGGCATATATAGATCGGAAACGATTGTATGTGATAAGAGGTGGGTGTCGTCTTACGATACACCAAGTTGAGTGGTACCGCGATAATAAGTTTAGTTTATTACCGTCTCAAACATTTGTTTGGGGCGGTTTTTTGCGTGCTTATACACACAGTCAATCATTGTGGCAACATCACAGAATGGAGGAGAAAAAATGAAAAAGAAAACAGCAGCAACATTGATAACAGCAGTTATGGCAACGGCAATGCTTGCCGGATGCGGAGGAGCACAGGGAACAGACGGTACGGCGGCAAGTGATACAGCTGATAGTGCAGATAATGGTGCAGTCTATAAAGTGGGTATCGTGCAGTTTGTGGATGACGCTTCGCTGAACCAGATTGAGAGAGCCATTGAGAAAGAACTGGATGCTAAGGCGGCAGAGCTGGGAGTTACGTTTAATTATGGAGATTATACCTACAATGGGCAGGCAGATTCTACGGTATTGAACCAGATTGCTTCTGAGCTGGTGGCATCCGAGGTAGATGTGATTGTGCCGATTGCGACACCGGCGGCAATGATCATGCAGAATGCAACGGAAGAGAATCAGATTCCAGTCGTATTTTCAGCAGTGTCTGACCCTGTGGGAGCGGGACTTGTGGCAAGTATGGACGCACCCGGCTCCAACATTACGGGGACTTCGGATGCGCTGAATACGGAGGCGGTTTTGGATCTGATGTTTGCGGCCGATCCGGATATCAAGGCAGTAGGGCTTTTGTACAATAAAAGTGAGGATTCATCCAAGGCGCCTGTTGAGGCGGCTAAGAATTATTGTGAATCCAAAGGGGTTGAAGTGATCGAGAAGACCGGAACGACCAATGATGAGATTTCTCTTGCGGCTGATGCCTTGATTTCAAGCGGAGCGGAAGCGGTCTTTACGCCTACAGACAACACGGTAATGACGGCGGAATTGGCGATTTATGAGAAGTTTATTGAAGCGGGCGTGCCTCATTACGGCGGTGCGGACTCTTTTGCACTGAATGGAGCATTTCTCGGTTACGGAGTAAATTATGAAGAACTGGGAACTGCCACGGCGGATATGATTGTGGAGGTTCTTGTAAACGGCGCTGATCCGAAATCCACTGCGGTAGTTACTCTGGATAACGGTATCGCGACAGTGAATACAGAGACAGCAGAGGCGATCGGCATGGATTACAGTATGTTTGCGGATATGTGTACAGAGTTAAAGGAAATTGTTACGGCGAAAGAATTTGAGTAGTTATGGCATAAGCATTATGATCAACAGAAAGAGGTCAACATGGGAGCTATATTCACATTTTCCATCTTCCAAAGGGCATTAGAATTAGGTTGTATCTATTCTCTGGTGGCATTGGCGCTATTTATATCTTTTAGTATTTTAAATATAGCGGATCTATCCACAGACGGGTGTTTTACACTCGGCTGTGCGGTGGGTGCTATGGTCACAATGTCTGGACATCCAATTCTGGCATTTCCGGCGGCTATGGCGGCAGGAGTGTGTTCCGGATTTGTGACTGCCTTTTTGCAGACAAGGATGGGTGTTCCATCGATTCTTGCCGGTATTATTGTCAATACAGGACTGTATACCATCAATATTGCAGTCATGGATTTTTCTTCAAATATAAATCTTTTCGGCTCTGAAACGATATTCAGTCTGGCAAAAGGAGTGTCCGAAGCGGAATGGTACGGTGACTGGTATAAGATCGGCATCGTAGCTGTCATTGTCTTGATTATAGGTGTTATACTTGCATGGTTTCTTAATACAAGGCTTGGGCTGTCTATCCGTGCTACGGGAGACAATGAGTACATGGTGCGTGCATCCAGTATCAATCCGGTATTCACGATCACGGTGGGTCTATGTGTATCCAATTCATTGACAGCGTTGTCTGGCGCGGTTTTGGCGCAGTATCAGAATTCGTGCGATATCAACCTAGGGACCGGTATGGTGACGATTGCGCTTGCCAGCTTGATTATCGGAGAGACATTGATTGGTAAGGGTGGCATGTTTAAGAAGGTCGTGGGAGTGATTTTAGGAAGCTGCCTGTATCGTTTTATTGTAGCGATAGCCCTGCGGTTGAGCGTTCCGGCTGAGTGCCTCAAACTCGTCTCGGCGTTGATCGTGGCATTTGCGATTGCGTTTCCATATCTTAAAGGACAGATGACATTTTACAAGGCACACAGGATGCCGCTTGGAATAGGTGACAAAAGCAGAAAGGGCGGTGATGGTATATGTTGACCCTTAAGCAGGTTTCTAAGACTTTCAATCTTGGTACGGTGAATGAAAAAAAGGCGTTGGATCATGTAAATCTGGAACTGGCAGATGGAGATTTTGCAACGATAGTCGGCAGCAACGGTGCGGGAAAATCAACACTGTTTCATGCAATCACAGGTTCTTTTTATGTCGATGAGGGGCAGATCATTCTGGCGGGAGAGGATGTCACTTACCGTAAGGAGCATATCCGGAGTAAGGAGATTGGTCATCTTTTTCAAGATCCGTTAAAAGGAACGGCACCCCATATGACGATTGAGGAGAATATGGCATTAGCTTATCTGCGTGCGTCCACCGCTTCACACGCATATTTTAGCCGAATTAGTACGAAAGAAAAGCGGATGTTTAAAGAGCAGCTTTCCTTATTGAATATGGGGCTGGAAGATCGGATGAAGCAGCCGGTAGGACTTTTGTCCGGCGGGCAGAGACAGGCGTTGACTTTATTGATGGCAACTATGGTAACGCCGAAGATTTTATTGCTTGATGAACATACGGCAGCCCTTGACCCTGCTACGGCACAGAAAGTACTCGAACTGACGCGCAGGATCGTTGCTGAACGCAAAATAACATGTCTTATGGTAACGCATAATATGCATCAGGCATTGGAGCTGGGCAACCGGACATTGATGATGGACGGCGGTCACATTGTTTTGGATATCCAAGGTGCGCAACGGGAGAAGATGACAGTGGAAGACCTGCTGACAAAGTTTAAAGATCAGGCAGGCAAGCAGTTAGACAATGACAGGATATTGTTGTCGTAAGGGCAATGGGATGTAGTAACTTATATGGATAGGAATATGATTGGAAGAAGAGTCTGCTGTGTCGGCAGGCTCTTTTTATGTTATAGGAAATTCCTACAAAGAGTGGAAGAACCGAAGGTTCTTCCCAAGATAATCGCGAAGCGATTTTCTTGTGGTATAGGAAATTCCTAAAAGCGAATCCGGCAATTAGGCGAAACTCGATTTTGTATTCCAGGAAATTGTGTCATAACTTGGACAAAGGCTCATATATTGAGATAAGGGGGAATGGGGATGAGGCAGGAGGAAGTACTATATATGTTCCCAGAATCTATGCGCAGTCGATGGGAATCTACAGCACAGCAGGCGGACAGGTTACAGGAGATCAGACTCCGAGTAAATGTGCCCGCTGCGGTACTGATCGATAATAGGGAATGGTTTGTGGACGCGAAGGGAAAGCTAGTGGACATGCCGCCATATGAAGCAAAAAGTAAATCGGAGGAATTGGAACTGATATTGAAGCATCTGTGTCAATATTCAGTATATGCTTTTGCGGATGAGATACGACAGGGTTTTCTGACAATACAGGGTGGACATCGCGTGGGACTTTCCGGCCAAGTTATTCTGGAAGGTAACGACAGAGTACGCAATTTAAAATACATACGCTATTTAAATATCCGTATGGCACATGAGATCAGAGGCGTATCAGATCCAATTATTCCGAAGCTCTACGACAAAGACGGACAGGTACTCAATACGTTACTAATTTCACCACCAGGATGCGGCAAGACTACTATGCTACGGGATATGATTCGCAATTTGTCCGACGGTACAAGGTACGGCAAAGGAGTAAACGTCAGTGTAGTGGATGAGCGGTCGGAGATCGCGGGTAGTTATCTCGGAGTTGCACAGAATGATGTAGGCATCCGTACAGATGTTCTGGATGGTTGCCCGAAAAGAGAAGGCATGATGATGTTGATCCGCGCTATGGCGCCCCAGGTGCTGGCGGTGGATGAGCTGGGGAGTGAGGAGGATATTCAGGCACTACGTATGGCAAGCGGGTGCGGGTGTAAGTTAATCGCGACGATTCATGGCAGTTCTCTGGAAGAAATACGACATAAAAAATACATGTGTAATGTTATAGAAGACGGATTGTTTGACCGTTATCTTGTGCTCACAAAGCATAATGGACGCTGTGAGGTGGAAGGTATCTATGACAAAGAAAGGAAAAGATGTTTAAATTAGCGGGAATATTCTGTATTTTGACAGGGTGTATCGGATGGGGCGGCAGTAAAATCAGGGAAGAACGGGAGAGAGTCATGCATTTGCGGGAATTGATTCGTATTATTAGACGGATTCAGAATGAGGTCGGTTATGGCAAACATACTCTTCCGGAAATATGCCTGATTCTGTCGGAGTACAGTGATATATCATATCAACCGTTTTTTAAAGGAATATATGAGCAGACAGACCAGCGAAGCGGTGTTAGTCTGACTGAAATCTGGAAGCGGCAGATGGAGCAATGTCTGGCGAAAACCCCTCTTGATCGGGAAGAAAAGGATGTTCTTTGCAATTTACCACAAAATCTGGGAATGCAGGAGGAAAAACAACAGGCGGAGAATATAGGTCAGTCTTTGGATCTGCTCATGCGAAGATGCAGACAGGCAGAGGATGACTATGGTAATAAGTCCAGAATGATATTCAGCGTGAGTCTGCTTGTGGGAATATTTCTGACGATCCTGCTGCTATAGTGGGAAGGCATAAGAGCATGAAGCACTTCAGAATGGAGGATAGGATGAGCGTAAGTCTTATATTCAAGATTGCGGCAGTCGGCATCTTAGTTACGATATTAAATCAAGTTTTAAAACATAGTGGCAGAGAAGAACATGCTTTTCTTATTAGCCTTGCTGGATTAATTCTTGTTTTAACATGGATCATTCCGTATATCTATGATTTGTTTATGATGGTACAGGATCTGTTTACTCTATAGTAGTTGGGGTGGAAAACAATGGAAATGGTCAAAATAGGATTGGTGGGGGTGCTCGGAATACTGCTTGCTGTCCCGTTGAGAAGTTATAAGGCGGAATTTGGTACTTATATGGCAGTTGCGATCTGTCTGGTCATTCTGGGATATGCCCTGCAATATTTTTCGGGAATATTGTCAGCAATCGAGCAGTTTCGTGGGTACTTGAAGGATAACTATAGTTATTTGACAGTACTTCTCAAGGCTGTGGGGGCTACCTATGCCTGTGAATTTTGTGCGGGAATATGTAAAGATGCGGGTTATGGAGGGATTGCAGGACAGGTAGAGATGATAGGCAAACTCTATATTCTGTTGACTGGAATGCCTGTGCTTATGGCACTGCTTGAGAGTATACAGTCGATTGCGGGATAAGAAAGGCGTGGATAGAAAGTGGGAGTCGAGGGAAACAATCTGATTTGGGATGAGATGGGAATGGATGCTGTCGCAATTGATTTCGGACGATTATTTCCGGAATATACATTTGACGGTAAGGCTGTTATGGAACTGATTCTTCAGGGGAGACTGTGGGAAGCGGTAAAGGAACTCGGACATGGAATAACTGGTGCAATTTCTTCTCAGACCGGAGAGATTAAGACGCTTTTTTTTACAATTCTCATATTGGGGATTGTAGCGGCGCTTTTTGTAAACTTTGCGGATTTGTTTCAGGATCATCAGGTATCTGACATTGCCTTCTACTTTGTGTATCTGCTCATGATTATGGTGCTTTTAAAGTCTTTTGTCAGTGCGGCTTCGATTGTAGAGGAAATTTTGGAGAATGTTACAACGTTTATGAAGTTGTATATTCCTACTTACATCGTGGCAGTCGGAAGTGCAGCGGGTATTGCGTCGGCATCAGCATATTACCAGATTCTATTGTTTGTTGTCTATCTCATAGAATGGGGATATCTATCCATACTTCTGCCAGTTGTGTATGCATATATACTGTTGACGATCATCAATGGTGTGTGGATGGAGGAGAAACTCGCTCTGCTTCTGGAATTGCTGGACAAGATGATCGGTGTGTGTATCAAAGTTACATTAGGTATTATAACCGGATTCAGTATATTACAGGCAATGATATCGCCTGTTATAGATTCCTTGCAGTCTTCGGCGCTTAAGAAGGCAATGCTGGCGATTCCCGGAATCGGCGGACTGACGGAAGGCATGTTTGAGATGGTGGTCGGTTCGGCGGTTCTTGTCAAAAACAGTATCGGTCTGTATATCACTTTTGTTTTGGTGGTGCTGTGCTGTATCCCTGTTCTGAAACTTGTGATGTTTACGGGAGTCATTAAGATCAGCGCAGCACTGATCGGTATAGTCGCCGATAGGCGCATGACCAATTGCGCCAATCGGGTAGGAGACGGCAATATGATGCTGTTAAAGATTGCATTGTCATCCATCGGTATGTTTGTGATCCAGATTGCGGTTATCACCTACACGACAAACGGAGGGCTGTAGCAATGAATATGCTGGAAAATATCAGGCGTATCGGCATATTTATGATTGTTGCACAGACGATGATACATTTTGCGGCAGGAAAACAATATGAAAAGTATATGAAAATAATAGCTGGCGTTATT
>JAMPGN010000074.1 GCA_023663915.1 Eubacterium sp.
CCTTTCGGTTCAAATTCCGCCCTGATCTTAGCGACAGGATCATCGTCCGTGTAGATCATGTCGATCTTATTGGCAGCTATGATCTGTGGTCTTTTTGCGATATCCGCATTGTAGGATTCCAGTTCTTTGTTGATGGCGTAGATATCCTCGATCGGGTCACGCCCTTCCGTGGACGCGGCATCCACGATATGCACGATCAGTTTCGTGCGTTCGATATGCCGAAGAAACTCATGTCCAAGCCCGACTCCCTCCGACGCTCCCTCAATCAGTCCGGGAATATCCGCGATCACGAAACCCTTGGCATCTTCCAGGTCAACGACACCGAGATTAGGATTCAGCGTCGTAAAATGATAGTTCGCAATCTTGGGGCGAGCATTCGTCACCTTGGAAAGAAACGTTGATTTTCCCACATTCGGAAAACCGACCAGCCCTACATCAGCGATTACCTTGAGTTCTAACAGAAGTTCTAACTCCTGCGCAGGCTGTCCGGGCTGGGCGTATCGGGGCGCCTGCATCGTGCTGGTTGCATAGTGCTGGTTGCCGTTGCCGCCTTTTCCACCTCTTAAAAGCAGAAAGCGTTTGTTATTGCCGGACATATCGGTGATGACCTGTCCGCTCTGCGCCTCTTTGATTACCGTTCCGCCCGGCACCTTGATCGTGATATCCTCACCGTTTTTGCCGGCGCAGTTGCGCTTCCCGCCGTTCTCGCCATCGCCGGCACGATATTTACGGATATGCCGAAAGTCCGTGAGCGTGTTAAGCCCCTCGTCCACTTCAAAATATACGCTTCCGCCATTTCCGCCGTCACCACCGTCCGGGCCGCCGTTCGGCACATATTTTTCCCTGCGGAAGGATACATGTCCGTCGCCGCCTTTTCCGCTTTTTACATAGATTTTTGCACGATCTGCAAACATAGTTTTCTCCTCGAAAAAAGGCTTCAAACATCTGGATGTCTGAAGCCCGAATCAATCGCCTTATTTCTCTACCGGATATACAGAAGCCTGCTTCTTGTCTCTTCCTTTTCTCTCGAAACGAAGTACACCGTCAACCAACGCAAATAAGGTATCATCACCGCCGATGCCTACGTTTACTCCGGGATGGATCTTCGTTCCACGCTGTCTGTACAAGATATTTCCCGCTTTAACGAATTGTCCGTCAGCTCTCTTTGCACCTAATCTTTTCGACTCGGAGTCCCTGCCGTTCTTGGTAGAACCAACACCTTTCTTATGTGCAAAAAATTGAAGGTTCATATTTAACATGGTATTACACCTCCTCAAATGTCAATTTACAATAGTTTCTCCCATATTGTTTCTCAATCTGGGTAAGTCCCAGCACCAGAGAATCCACCAGCGCCCTGGAAGTTTCCTTCAAGACCGATTCTGTAAAGCGGCATCGGATGATTCCGCTCTCCTCGTCTGCCTTTACACTCATCTTTTCCCTCGTGATCTGTTCCAAGGAATTGATCGTGTTAATCACAAGCACCGAGATAGATGCGCACACGATATCTTCACCATAACCGGCATATCCTGCGTGTCCGTCACAGGTAAAGCCCCGATATTCCCCTGTTGCTGTCTTATAAAATGTGATCTGTGTCATCTCACACCTTCGCACAACCCTTAAGCATTTATTTTGTCGATCTTAACCTGAGTGTATGCTTGTCTATGACCATTTTTCTTATGATAGCCTGTTTTTCTCTTATATTTGTATACGATCACTTTACGGTGCTTACCCTGATCCATAACGGTTCCGGTAACAGTTGCGTTCGCTACATCGCCGGCAACTTTAAGTTCCTGATCGCTAACAGCTATAACCTGGTCAAATGTTACAGAAGCCCCGACTTCAACGTCCAGTTTCTCAACTTTAATAACGTCCCCTTCGGAAACTTTGTACTGCTTTCCACCTGTTGCAATAATTGCGTACATATGGCACCTCCTATTCATGAACCGAAGTTCATTTACTCGCTAGTTTCGGTGATGTCTGCCTGCCAGAAATCCTCAACAGATTTCTGCAAATGGACATACTTATACCTCACTATGCGGCATACTCAAATATCATACCCGTTTTAAAAACACTTGTCAATAAATTTTCTGCAAAAATGCGGAAAATCTTACAAAATCTCAAATTTATGCATGTGAAGTGCTTCTCCGAGGGACAGCCTTTGCTGCGAATGTTTAACGTACTATTTGAAGAGATTTACGACAAGTTTCATCCCATACTTCACATACTGTACAAATACGCTCGGCTGCGTGACACACTCTTTCATCTTGCGGAATATATACTTAGGTCTTAGGTAGAACCCCAATAGAATATTTCTCCGCAGTTTCATGACCTCGTCAATCGACAGATGCATCGTCCCTTTCGCGCTGGAATGGAAGAAATCACTGCCAAGCACGGACTTAGCGAGCAGATGTTCTTTTTTACATATTTCATACATGGGCGTGCCGTAGAACGGCAATGCGATTGTCACCTCGATAAAATCAGGATCGGTCTCCATCACAAGTTTTTTCGTCATCAGGATATCTTCTTTGGTCTCCCACGGGAAACCGATCACGAAATACCCCCAAAAAGGAAGCCCGATCTCATGACACCATTTCGCCGCCTGTCTGTTTTCCGCGACGGTAGTGCCTTTGCGCATTTTCTTGAGTATCTCATCACTCCCCGATTCAAATCCGAATGCCACGAGAAAACACCCGGCTTCTTTCATAAGAACAAGCGTTTCCTTCTGTAATGGACGCACCCTCGAATTAGCGGTAAACTGTATCTTTTTGTATAGTTTAGAGTGAATGATCAGCTTACACATCTCTTTCACCCATTCGGGATTGATCGTAAACGTATCCGCCTTAAAGAAGAAATTCTTGATCCCGAACTTCTCATAACACTCGATCATCTCTTCCAATACATTCTGAGGACTCCGAAAACGAACCTTTTTGCCAGAAATCTCCGGTGTCAGGCAAAACACACACTGGCTTGGACATCCCCTCGCCGTCTGAATCGTCGCCATCGGCTCCTTCGTATCGGGACGGATATAGAGGGCATTATTCATCAACTGCCTTGCCGGGAATGGCTGGGAATCCAGATCCTCGTCCCACACATGGAACTTGGTCGGCACAATCTTGCCGTCCGCGTCTTTGTAAAGAATATTGTTGATCTCCTCCGGCTTTCCGATGCCCTTAAAGCAGTAATCCGCAATCTTTCCAATGCAGAAGTCGATCTCGCCGCCGATCATATAGTCCACATTCGACAGATCGAGCATGTCAAGCATCGCCTGCTCCGGGTCAAAGAACAACGCACCTTTTAAGACGACAATCGGTGAAAAACGAGTTTTCAGTTCATTGACCACCTTCAGATCATCGAAGATCGTCGTGTTGGTAATGCTCATCATAATCATATCGGGGGCAAACTCTTTCATGTCCTTTAGAAGTACGTCGAAAGTGTCCCCCTGCGTCTGGTAATCCTGCAGTTTCACTTCATATCCGCTCTTTAACAAGATTGCGGCGGCATATCCTAAATCATTGCAGGCGCGCATCGCCTGTGCCGAACCGTCGTCAATATTCTGCTGGCATCGGTCCTCTCCCCTCTGGAAAAGAGCGCCCGGCGGATAAAATAATAAAACTTTTTTCTTGCTCATCGGTATCTTCCTCCCAATCTATGTTAACTCACAACATATTATAGTTGCTTTCCTAGAATAATTCTTATTGCATAATCGCCCTATAAGCGGTACAAATACACGCTGTACGGTATACTTTCCACATGGTATTCCTTCACGAACGTTAAGCCTGCCTCTTCTGCATTCGATATTTCAATCCGCGAAAAAATGTAATCGCATCCGAGATTTTTCAAGGCATCGGCATCAATTAGAATCTCCTGTGGGGAACTGTCGGCATTTTCACCGAAATTATAGGTATTGATCCCCGATGCCGAGAACAGATATGCCCGGCACGCCCAGTCGTCATAATAAATCCGCCAGTTTTCATTTGCTTCAAGCGTCGGCGCGATCGCCTCGCGGAATGCTTCTTTGTACGCCTGGCTGTAATAGCCGCAGTATCCGTCTATGGTTGTGATACCGTTATAGGAAAGCATCGCCGGATGAAAGCCGTAGGCGCACGCACCCTGCTCCGGCTGATAGTCAATATCGGCTTTGATATTCTCCATCAGCTCTTCACCGTAAAATTCCCTGTAATTTAGCTGGTTCGTCTGCGCATGCTTGACAGCCTTATAGAGATTACAGTATACCGTATTATAAAAATCGCTGAACTCACATTGCTTTGTGCCGATCAAAAGGATTGCAACCAGCCCACAAAGATAAGCGGCGGACGGCTTCTTCTGGTAGATGGCTTTCAGAACGAAGAAAAAGGCAAAATACCACGCAAAGGTATTGAAATAGATCGTCCTGTTATACTGGAATCCCTTGAGCGGCGGCAGAACCGTCTCCACCAGACTGCGCAGCGGCTCCCACAGATAGAGCGCATAGACCGCACAGTTAAATACGATAAACAAAAAAGTCAGATTAAACGGGTCACGCACAATCGCGTGCGCCTGCCCTTTTCTAATATAATTGACATTGTTCCACACAAGATAGACCATGCACAGCGGAAATACAAAATAGGTGTGTACGGACTGCGCATGGAAATAACCGTTTACGAAAACATCCCAAAAGTTACGGAAAAGTCCCCCGATTCCAAGACTCTCCGTAACCATCGTCTCCCGAATCGTCACCACATCGGAGAAAAGCATAATGCCAAACAGACGGTATTCAAAACAGACAAAGCCAGCCAGCAGCACGCCAAATGCGCCAAGCAGCCGCCATGGAATCTTTTTATCGCGGATACTCAAAATGACTGTCCCCAGAAGGATATATCCTAAGATAAACGCCCCGAAGAAGGTAAAATACGAGACAAGCGGATATAAAAACAACAGTACGAAAAGCCACCATTTCGGCTCCCTGTATAGGCGGATCAACAGATATAAGACAAGCGGCATCGATGCGAAACAGAGTGCATACATCGGATATACCGGCAAAAGGGCGAATGCAACTGACAGAAGTGTCACAATCTTAGCGTAACGGGAATAATTCTCGCCCAAAATTAATCTAGCAAGCAGTATACAGGAACCGAACGCCATCAACAGTTTTAAGAGATAACCCACAATATAAGCGTACAGATCCGGCAATAAGAGAAACAGGATATTGTAAAGGGAAAATTCCGAAGGAAAGTAATCCCTGTCAATGCTCTGTAAAATAGGCATCATTTGCCCGTGGGCAAAAAAGGCATCCTGATCCCGGAGCATCTTAAGCTGTGTGATAAACAGGTCGAGATTATCACAGATCCCGACATAAATATTGTCCCGAAGTATGAAAAAGACAAGCGCTTCGACCAGAAAAATCCCTCCGGCAAGAAACAAATGCCAATATTTTTTGATAATGTTCATTGTATAAATATACCTTTCTTTCCGCCAAGGAATCTGAACCATAAATGCAGACAACTGCACCAACAAAACAAAATTTACCTGAAAGAATATCGTTATTTCAGTTTTAGATCTGCAGAAGGTTCATTTTCCCACGTTCTTTTTGGGAGGCAGACACAATGATATAATCCATTTCATTTCCGATCGCCGCAAGACCGTCCTTCTCGTAACGGTCTCCGATCATAACAGCGTCTCCTGCATTAAGCCCCAAATCTTCCAGAATCACCCGAAGACCCTTGGGATCGGGTTTCATGCAGTCGATCTTCTCATCGCCGGAAGTAAAACACCGGTCGGCGGTTATCCCTAACGCTCGCAGTTTGTCTTCCACCGGATAATCCGAGTAAATGACAATCAAAATACCTTTTTGTTTAAGTTTTTCGATTGTGGAGGCTAAAATCGTATCTTTATAATCCGGCAATAAGGTAAGCGGAGCTTCCTGCATGAAGAAGCGCACTGCCTCTTTCACTCTTTGCGCCGAAATGCCCTTTTCCCTGGCTACAAACTCGTACTGCCTGTCCGTCAACGCCATATCCGCCGGAAAAGATGTTTTCTGCTCATAGTCTTTCCACTTTTCGCGTACTTCCCGATACCGCTTAATCAAAAACAAATCACCCACACAGGACGGTTGCCGCAGCAAATGCCCCAGCAGGTACAAAAGCATTCTCCTGCGGAAAGGTTTCTGATAATATAACGTCCCGTCCAGATCCAAAATAACGGCACGGTACTCGTAAAGGGAGCTTTTGCTCATAACAGAATGTTCCATGTGCTCTCCTACCTTCCCGTCGGAATAAAGAATGCAGTTTCCCATACGTTCATTACCGGGATATCTACCACAGTCAGCACGGCAAAAAGTACGACCAGCACGCCGACCAACAGCATAAGTTTCTTTTCCCGAAACAATTTCTCTGGCTTTTGCGCCGCCGAATCCGGTTTGTAAGCGATATACAAATAGTAGCAAAAAAGCAAAAACAGAAACGGTATCGCAACAATATATTCAATCCTGTACTTCAACAGGAAAATTCCGATCAGAAACGTAGCACATAATCCGTAATAGAACGAAGAACATAAAAGAGTTGCTTCGGTATATTTTGCAAAAGATTTTCGATAAGAGCCTGCAATTTCCGGATTTCCAATCATGCGATATTCCGCATATCTTTTTACCGCCATCAGAAACGCGCCCGCCATCCAATACCCAACCAGAATGCTTGAAGGCGGATAAACGTCATCGCAGATGATAAACCAACCAAGCAGAAGGCGTATCATGTTGTTGATCGACTCCGATAAAACGTCCAGATAGGCGATATCCTTCGTGCGGATGGGCTTTACGTTATACAACACCCCCATCACCAACAGCCAGATTTCCGTCAATACAAAAGGAAGGTTGACCGGCAGGGAAAGTAACAACCCGATGGCAATACAGACCGCATATTCCAGCATCACCAACGAAAACTTCATATTCTGGCTGACAACGGGACGGTACTTCTTTGTCGGATGATATTTGTCGAACTCTGCGTCCAGCCATTCATTGATCACATAATTGGCAGACGCGATAAAGCAGGTCGCAAAGAATCCTGCAAGCAGTTTTAGAACCGCCTGCGAAACACTGACCGGTGTGTTGCTCAATACGACCGCCAGCACAAGCCCCGGCATGATAAAGACGTTTTTAATCCAGTGATCGGGTCTTGCTATTTTGATGTAACTCTTGATTCCGGCTTGATTCTGCGAAGATTGACTGTTTTGATTCATGACTCTATGCTCCTATACCGATGATTCCTTTTACAATGCAGTACACTTATATTAACACAATACAGAAATATTATCAAAACTATTTGCAAACATTCTCCGGCGCTTCTCCAATGCTAAACATTCTCCGATGCCGACAATTCAGTATTTCCTGCAATCTGCCTTCACAACTTATACGATAAGGCTTTCGACATCCGAATCCTATAGCATAAAGAAATACGCCGCCAACTGCGCTCTTGAGCTAAATTCTTCCGTCTCTAACAGTTCGCGCACCTCCTCTTTGGTATAGAAATCCGCCGTGATCTGCTCGTTTTCCGAAGTATGGTCTTCAAAACTGCCCTCGGTATCCACGAAAGCGATCTGTGTCTTTACATCGGAAAAACCTACTGCTGCGTAGGAAGGCGGCAGAATGCATCGGATTCTCTTAACGCTTAAGCCTGTCTCCTCATAGAGTTCCCTCTGGATACACTCTTCCAAAGATTCCCCTTCGTTCAGCATCCCCGCACAAAGATTGTAGATAAATCGATTGACTCCCATGCGAAATTCGCGCAGTAAAAGCATCTTATCCTCATGGTAGGCAACGATCGATACGCCGCTCACACGCTGTCCGAGCGCCTCCGGTCCGGAGATTTCCCCACGGCTGACAATCTCATATTTCTTTTCCCTGCCTGCCTTGTTTATGTAGGTCAACTCATAATTTTTCAAGTATTTTCCGTCTTTGACTTTCTCCATGCCTAGAAGTTTCATATCGCCGTCTGTCCTTTCCGTAAACTTTTGATCGAAATATCCGCTGACTGCCCTGTTTTTGTTAATTTCTGTACCCATATTGTTCCCGGAAACTTGGGTTTACTTTCTTTCGGGTGATCTCCATAAGCCCTAATCCGGTCATATCCACCACGTCCGCCGTTATGCTGTCCTTTTTTAACAGGCTTTTCATATATTCTACAAGCTGGTCTTCATGCTCTTTTACCTTAAAATTAATGAAATCCACTAAAATGATGCCCGACAAGTTTCTTGCCCGCAACTGCACGGCGATCATCTTTGCCGCTTCCATGTTGATTTTGAGAATCGTCTCTTCTTTGTCCTTACCATGTTCGTATTTCCCAGTGTTGACATCGATGGAGACAAGTGCCTCTGTCGGCTCGATGACCAGATAACCGCCGGATTTCAACCAGACTTTCTTGTCTAAAAGCTCCTTGATGCGCGTCTCAACGGCATAGAGCTTGTAAAGCGGCAGCATGTTATCTTCGTAGAAGCGTACCACAATATCCGTCCCTGCAAATTTATCCTGCAAAGTCCTGTAAATATCGACAATATCCGTAACTACCTCGTCATATTCTGCCCGGTACATATTCTCGACAAAACGGATATATTCTGGTTCACCCCGGTGCAAGCAGCTATAACAGGTGCGCTTGTCCGCAATCTGCAGGATATGCCCTAACTGCACCGACAGATCTTTCGCCTCTGCAAGAAGCGGTTCCTCATCCGCGAGTTCCCCCGCATTGGTTCGGACGATGATCTGATATTGCTCCGAGATTTTCTGCAGGGCTTCCATGGCGCGGAATCGAGCTTGTTTCTTTTTGCCAAGTTTGGAAGATACTTGAACCGTGCCTTTCTTCTGCCGCGGTATTCCCACGACAGCATACTTTCCGGATAAGGAAAGCAGCGTGGTCACACCTGCGATTTTGGTTTTCATGGGTTCTTTGATGATCTGAACAGGAATTTCGTCCCCTGCTTTCAGTCTGCCATCGTATTTCCGGTTCATGACATTGGCATATTTCGTCTCCGTAAGCGGCAAAAAGGTGAGATATCCCTGACCGAGATCCACAAACGCGGCTCCTATATTCTCAGAGATATTCTGCACCTTGCCCACATAAATATTCCCCACGGCATGATCGTTCTGTCTGTGTACCTGGATCGACAGAATCTGGTTATTGCTTATCAGCATGGAAAATAATTTCCCATTCAGTTGTAGAATTAAGATCTTGCCTTTCGATGACATCATGTGCTCCTGCTTCACGTTACTGTGAATAGTATACCACAATGCAGGAAAAATGCCAAAAAATGTTATGATAAAAAACCATTATCCAACCACTACAATTCCTCTTTTTTTATCCGGTGCAGTATATAGACTGCAAACAAGATGGTCGGTAGAAACGTGATGATTCCCGTGTATGTGGGACCGATAAGCGTCTGATATTCCGCCGTATTACAAAACAGAAGTCCCACGCTTGCGAGTCCGTTAATTGCGCTGTGGCAGATCGCCGCCGGAAAAACGCTGCCGGTACGCAGAGTAATATATCCCTCAATGATCCCGATAAATACGCAAAAAACGATCATCATCAGAATCCCTGTATACGGATAGCCGGGATAACCTGTTCCGTAATTATGTCCCATGGCAATCATCGGCGCGTGCCATATCCCCCAGATCAAACCCGTAAACAGGACGGCTTTTACACTGCCACAGGAATTTTTCAGCCCATACAGCAGATAGCCCCGCCATCCGATCTCTTCACCCAGAGTCGGCACGATATTGATAACCGGAGCAAGAACGGTAGCAAGAATCAGACTCATGACCTGTATCAATAGTGCATTGGGCTTGGCAGCGCCAAGATTCCACATAATACTTACCGTCAGATCAAATTGCTTCCGGTAGATCAGATAATACACCGATACGCCCAGATAGATCAAGGCAATAAAACTGAAATACGCAAACAGATAATTCCGTCCGTTTCCTTTCAGTCTGGGCGCGAGTTTAAAGTCACGAAACCCCTGTCTGGTCAAAATTCTGGTCAGCACATTCCCCAAAGTAGGCATAAACATGCAGAGTGCGAATATCACCAAGGATTCCATTCCGCCGTATGCCATTCCCATAAGCGGGATCAGTGCAGCCAGCATCCATGTTAGGGCAAACGTAATCACACAATAGATCACGGTGCGCCTGATTGTTATTTTATTGTCCATATGATATCCATTCCCTATATATTTTTATATTTCACAGCCGTGCCATAGGCGATCACTTCCGCCGCGCCCTGCATAACGGACGAAGAAGCATAACGTACATTTACAACCGCGTCCGCGCCCAACTCCTGCGCCTCGTCTACCATACGCTTGACGGCGATCTGCCTCGCCTGATTGAGCATGTCTGTATATTCCTTGACCTCGCCGCCAACTAACGTCTTGATTACCGCCATAAAATCTTTTCCGAAATTCTTGGTCTGTACGATACTCCCTTTCACGATTCCCAATGTTTCCAATTCTTTCCCAGAAATATAATCAGTATTTACGAGCAGCATCTTCTTCCCCTCCTTCAATTTCTTTCATACGCTGCAATAACGCAATGATTACCGCCGTGCTCACCGCGATCGGTATCAAAATGAATACCCCCAGCATCCATAACGGTATCGGATCGGTTATATATCCCCATACCATGACGCAGACCAGAAACAACATGAAAATAATAAATGTTCCCGCTGCAAGGATCGAACCGCGCTTTTTCTGAATGATATCGTTTTGGCTTACATTCATGAATGTTGTTCCTTCCTTCTCCATTTCCACCATCCTTTCCAAATATTCATCAGGCGTAAGACTGGGATATTTGCATTGTTTTTCCATAAGATAATGGCAGAGGTTTGATGTCTCCTGCAAATTGATCTTCTCACGCTCCAAGATGATCAGTTGTCTCTGCAGGGCATCTTCCAGCAGCAGGCCGCCGCTCTGGATTCTGCGTATCTCCTCGATCGGAAGCGAAAGTTTTCTGAGAAGTTTGATCTTCTTTAACTCCTCCACATCCGCTTCGGTATAATCGCGGTATCCGTTTTCCATGTTCCGCTTCGGATTTAGAAGCCCTTGCTGTTCATAGAAGCGGATATTCTTTTTGGTGATGCCAACCTGCTGTTCGACTTCGTTAATCTTCATGGCGCGCTCCCCTCTTATCTGTCCTGTTGTAGTCAGAATAAGGCTTCCACAAGGTGGAAGGTCAATACTTTTTGGAAAATTTGTTAAAAAAGATGACAATACTCTGTTATTTCTGCGTTCAAAAATTTTTCCAGCACCGCGCTCTCATAAATTCACGGATAATTTCTATAGATGCTCCTTCATAAAAGGCTACTAATAATTTCTTAAATTCTGAAACATCTTTTTCGGGAATGACAAGGAATCCCATCCCATGTGCAATTAAATAATGGTTTGCAAAAATTACGGAAGCTCGTTTATTACCATCTGTAAATACCTGTGTCTTCATGCAATACAGACACAGATCAATCGCTGTGTCAACAATATCTTTGCTCTGTGAGCGGATTTCATCAATTCTTTCCATAACGACGGTTTCTATCGGAATAGGCGGAACATATGTACAGCCGCCAATCGTAACCGGAATCCCTCTGATACGTCCGCCATCATAGAAAAATCCTTCATTTACAAGTTTTGCAATATGACACAGCATATAATAATTTGTCTCGCTTTGAATGACATCCCGGTCTAAAATAAATTCCCACGCATGCTTCAAGTTTAGAATTTTCTGTACATCTGTAGCGGAAACTCCGTTCACTTTGCCGTTTTCAATAATATCTTCCGTCTGGGGAAAAGAAGTCGCTACGCCTTCTAAGACCGCCTGGTCATAGATATTTGATTTCATATTTGCTCTGGCAAAGTCAAGATTCTGTAAGATTCTTACAGAAAGCTCCCTGTCCTCATACCCTGCCGCAGTTAATTCCCGATTGATCTTTCGGATTGCTTTATTTAATTCTCTTGCTTCTTTCGCATTCCTAAGAAGCAGTTGATACAATTCCTCTGTATACACATCCACATAGGTTGATGTCAGTTTACCTGCCATTCTTTTACGAATATAAATATATTTCGAGCCATTCTGCTCCTTGATTTCGGGATTTCCATCATATGGCATAAGATTTAATCTTGCCTGATAATCAGCACGTTTTTGCAATAATTCCTGAATTTCTGAATAATTTGCACTCATCGTCATTACCTCTTTGTATTAGGGAACTTTTTTATATATATTATATGCAATAGTTCCCTATTTATCAATATTATTTTAGGGAACTTTTTTGATTAAATTTCTGCAAAAAGTTCCCTAACCCAAAGGTCTGATAAAAGAATAATTTTTGTTCATTCGCATAATGATCCGACATCCGCAAGCGGGATAAAATGATGTTCTTCCCCCTCTTTTGCAAGATCCGTGTAAGTCTCCAATCTGGTCACTTGATAGGCTGTCTGCGGAATTTCTACGCCTGTAAACTGGCAGAATTTCTCAAATACCATCGTCGGTTTGATATTTCCGCTGCTGCTGGCATTGACCAGCATCGTGACTGCCCCGTCTAAGTCAACGCCAAGTTCATAGATGCCTTGTTTTAAATCCAGTTCTAGGACACTCTTTTTCGTTTGTTTCGTATAGGGAATCGTATCCTGCTCATAAAATGCTTTGATCTGGTCTTCTAAACAGTCAATCGGAAAACTGCCCTCCTTCATGCACAGGCGGTAAGACGCTGCGGCAACGCTTGCCATGGCATTTTTGGCATGATCCGGCAAAACGCTTACCGAAAGCACTTCCACGCCTTCCACCATAACTTGATTCAGGGCATTTTTCATGTCTTGCGTCGAAGTCATGGAAAGTACCTCGATATCCATGTATTCCCCCGTACTCTCGATGCCTACGCCCAAGGGCGCCGCAAAGGACATGATCTGGTGCGGGCTGAATCCTTCCGAGTATTTGATATCGATGCCTGCACGCCGGATTGCTTTCTGAAAAAACCGCATCATGTCCAGATGCCCGATAAACTTCATTGCGCCGTATTTGGCGAATTTGACTCTTATTTTCATGGGATACCTCTTTGTTATCTCATTCAGACGAATCACAATAATCAATCCGAAAATAATCTAACACTTTCTTAAACTGATCCTGTGCAGTCAGGCATGTATCCATAAGATAACCTTTCTCATGCTTCCATTCATATAACCCACGGTAATAGTATTGCTTCAACTCATCCGTAATGATAAATGGTACAATATTATTCCGAAGGCATTCTTTTAACATAATCAACCGTCCTATACGCCCGTTACCATCCTGAAAAGGGTGAATGGATTCAAAACGTGCGTGAAATTCCACGATATCTTCCAGATTTTTGGCAGATTCGGCATTATATGTTTTCAATAGCTTTTTCATTTGTGCTGCCACGTCTTCCAGCGCCGTTGTCCCATGCCCACCAACTTCATTGGGCATTTTCTTATATTCGCCAATCGCAAACCAATCTTTACGGCTGTCACTCGTTCCACGTTTCAACACATCATGCAGATGCTTGATCAATTCCTCTGACAATAGTTGTCTGGCTTCTTCGATGACAAGATCAATGCATCTGAAATGATTTGTCGTTTCGACGATGTCATCTACATTTATAGTTTTCTCTGTAATCCCTATTGTATTCGTCTCGAAAATGTAGCGCGTCTGATCGTGAGTTAAGCAACTGCCCTCCATATGATTAGAATTATAGGTCATATCAATCTGCAGCCTATGATAAATTCCGCCCGACAATTTACTTTCTTTTTCCCGCAATAGAATTTCTGATAATGTCATAACACTGCCCTCAATTCCCCGATCGCATAAAGCGGCAGATTCACCAGTCCATTCTCCTTTTTATAATCTGTCATGGCTGTACGAATCGAGATCGGCGGATGAAACTTCTCTCGATATGTCTTTAGGCTCTTTGCCTTCAGATTAATTTCCGCCTTCACTTCGACAGGCACCACGTTTCCACCATGATCTACAACAAAGTCTATCTCGCAGGAACCGCGGTCATTCGTATAGTAATAGAGATTAAGCCCTTCCAGTGTTGCAAATTGCTGCATAACATATTGCTCCGTCAGTGCGCCTTTAAACTCTTTAAACATATCGTTTTTATCAAGCAGAATATCCTGTTTCAACCCCGTCATGCATCCAAGCAGACCCACATCCACCAAAAACAATTTAAATGCTTTGAAATCCTCATATGCCTTTAACGGAAGATTCGGCGCATTGATCCGGCTGATTTTATGGACAAGACCACAGTCGGAAAGCCACATGATTGCAATTTCATAATCTTTTGCCCTCGCTCCCTCGCGGACAAGCCCGTAAATAAATTTTTTGTTTTCTTTTGCAAGCTGGGAAGGAATACTGTTCCAGACCATTCTGATCTTTGGGACAATTTCATTTGGCGCATGTTTGGAAAAGTCCTGTTCGTAAGCGTCAAGTATCCTCTGTTGAACCTCTCTGACTTCATTAAAATCACGATTTTCTGAAAATCGCAGAACAGCTTCCGGCATTCCGCCAACAAAATAGTATTGCTTCAAAGTATCCACAAAAAATTGTCTAAAAAACGATATCATCTGAAAATCACAGTTTTCAAGCAAGCCGACAAACCGATCATTTCCCGTTGCCATAAGAAATTCTTTATAGGACAGCGGATATAATTTCAAAAAATCAACTTTCCCCACTGGAAAAGAGGTTCCGCTGTGAAGGGCGATTCCAAGAAGCGATCCCGCGCAGACAATGTGATATTCCGGAGAATTTTCGCAAAAATACTTCAGACTGGTAAGCGCCCTCGGCACTTCCTGCACCTCATCAAAGATAATCAATGTATTATCAGGGTCTATCTTCCTGCCAGAATAAAGTTCCAGACCCATAATGATTCTGTCCGTCTGCAGATCAGATGAAAACAATTCCGCGATTCTTGCATTTGAGTCAAAATTTATATACACGGTGTCAGAATATGCCAGGCGTCCAAATTCTTTCATCAGCCAGGTTTTCCCTACCTGCCTTGCACCCTCGATGATAAGAGGCTTCCGATATCTGCTTTCTTTCCACTTTTTGAGACTTTCTATTGCATAGCGATACATCTGTATACCTCCACAGGACTTATATATTATATTATGCCATGGAATCACAGAAATTACAACGAAAATTATTTTTATATCAACATTTTTTACGATGAAAAATATGATAATAAAACAAAAATTACAACGAATAGCATTGCCGCCCTTCCATTCAACCTCTCTCATAACAGATCCCGCCACCAAACCGATTCGCTCCGCACCCTTGGCATTGCGCCTTACAGTTGGGGGACACCGTCTGCGTCTGCGCCTTTTTCCACTCTCGCAAAAGAAACTCCTTGGTCACGCCGCAATCCAGGAAATCCCACGGGAAAACCTCATCATCCGCCCGCTTCCTTGTGGTATAGAAACCGATATCGATCCCACAGTCCGCAAAACATTCCATCCACACATCGTTATGAAAATATTCGCTCCACGAATCGAACATACATCCTCTCTTGTACGCCTCCAGAATCACCCGTGAAATCCTGCGGTCTCCTCTGGCGAATACGCCTTCCAGCACGCTTAGATCCGCCTCATGCCAGTTATATTTGATGCTTTTCTGGTTGAGCTGTTCCATAATACCCTGTTTGGTCAGATAAGCTTTCTCCAGAAATTCTTCTTTCGTACACATGGCTGCCCACTGGAACGGCGTGAAAGGCTTCGGAATAAAAAAGGACGTACTTGTGACGATCTGTACCTTGCCATTGACACGCTTGTCCTTCGGAACGGTATCAAAAAAGGTCGCCGCGATCTTATTGGAAAGGTCGCCGATCCCACTGATATCTTCCTCGGTTTCCGTAGGCAGCCCCAGCATAAAATAGAGCTTGACCCTTGTCCATCCGCCCTCAAAAGCAAGTGCCGCGCCTTTTAATATTACTTCTTCCGTCAGTCCCTTATTGATGACATCCCGTAGCCGCTGGCTGCCTGCCTCCGGCGCAAAAGTAAGGCTGCTTTTCTTCACATCCTGGACCTTGCTCATCACGTCCAATGAAAAAGCGTCGATGCGCAGGGAGGGCAGGGAGATATTCGTATGTTTCTGATTACAGTCTTCGATCAAAAAATCAAGCAGCTCATCCAGTCTCGAATAATCGCTGGAACTTAAGGAACTCAAAGAAATCTCCTCATGCCCCGTGTTTTGAAGCATTTTGACGGCATATTCTTTCAGCATGTCCACATTTCTCTCACGCACGGGACGATAGATCTGACCCGCCTGGCAGAAACGGCAGCCCCGGATACATCCCCGCTGGATTTCTAAGACCACTCTGTCTTGCGTCACTTTGATAAAAGGAACCACCGGTTTTTGCGGGTAATATGTGTCGCTCACATCCATCACGATCTCTTTCAAAATGGTATCCGGAATGTCGTCATACAATTTCCTTCTTCCCTGTATCGTTCCGTCCGCATTGTACAATTCCTCGTAAAACTGCGGCACATAAATTCCCGGTATTTTGGCGGCTTCTCTTAAGAAATCCTGTCTCGTGCCGCCCCGCTCCTTGTTTTCGATATACCAGTCAAACAGTCTGCGGTACTGTGTCTCGCCCTCACCGATATAAAAAAGGTCAAAAAAATCCGCGATCGGCTCCGGATTATAAGCACACGGACCGCCACCGATCACAATCGGCGCATCTTCACCACGCTCCACAGCACAAAGCGGTAACTGCGCCAGATCAAGCACCTGTAAAATATTGGTGTAACACATCTCATACTGAATCGTGATGCCGAGAAAATCCATATCTTTGACTGGCTCCTGTGATTCTAAGCAAAAGAGAGGGATATGCTCTTTGCGCATGATCTTGTCCAGATCGACCCACGGGGAATAGACGCGCTCACACCACACGTCATCCCATTCATTTAGCATACTATAAATAATCTGGATTCCCAGATGGGACATCCCGATCTCATACACGTCCGGAAAACACATGGCAAAACGAACCGCCACCTGTTCTTTCTCTTTTACAACAGAGTTTACCTCATTGCCAATGTACCGTGCAGGCTTCTCCACCTGCATTAAAAT
>JAMPGN010000075.1 GCA_023663915.1 Eubacterium sp.
TTCTTCCACCGGCATAAATGTAGGATATATCGCATTGGCATTCGCATAGATCTGACGATAGATATGTTTTCCTTTCTCATCCAGCATGGCATAATAGGGATAATATAGCGCATCAAAATCCAGCCCGTCACCTGTATAACCTGCGTCGAGGCTGTTCTGTAGATCCCCGGCAACAGAATCATCTATCTGTTGTGCATCATCCTGAACCTGTCTGTAACCGCTTCTGCCCGCCACATGTTCCGGCACGACAATCTGCGACTGATCGGGTGCAATGTAGTCTGTACTGTTTCCCGCCAGCGCCTCTTCTGTTTCGTCAGCTCCATCTTCCCGCTGCCACTCTTCGCCTTCTGCAGCCGCATTTTCTTCTCCGTAAGCTGCAGTATCCGTGCCTGTCTCAGCTTCCGGCATCGAAACAGCCGTCAAAACCTCCGTATCACGATCGAACTCCGACACCGTCCCTACAGATACCTCGCTTTCCTTGTCACCATATAACAAGGCTTCGACCCTGTCCGTGATGTCCGGTCTGAATGCGCACACGACAATAAACAAACATAATACCGCAAATAAAACTGCGATCACATAAAGTATTCTGCGTATTACTTTCATAGCCTGCCTTTACAACTTAATCCTCCAAAGCCTTTCTGATCGCCGCCATCAGTTCCTCATATGTCTCATAAGCGGGAATCTGCGGATTGTCTTTCTTGATCTGTTCTGTACTCTTAAAAAGAAATCCTGCCTTACTTGCCCGAATCATCCCCATATCGTTATGGCTGTCTCCGCTGGCGATCGTATCGTACCCGATGGACTGTAACGCCTTTACCGTGGTCAGCTTAGAATTTTCAATCCGCATCTTAAAACCAGTGATCTCCCCGTCCGGCGCGACTTCCAGGGAATTACAGAAGATCGTCGGATATCCCAGCTTTTTCATCAAAGGACCTGCGAACTGCGTAAACGTATCACTGATAATAATAACCTGTGTGATGCTCCGAAGTTCGTCCAGAAACTCTTTTGCCCCCGGAATCGGGTCGATGGTCGCGATCGTCTCCTGAATCTCTTTTAATCCCAGACCGTGCTCTTTCAACACGCAGAGACGCCAGTTCATCAATTTATTATAATCCGGCTCATCCCTCGTCGTCCGTCTAAGTTCCGGAATACCGCTCGCCTGTGCAAAAGCAATCCAGATCTCCGGCACCAGCACTCCCTCTAAATCCAAACATACGATTTTCATACTGCCCATACTTACATTATCCTCCGTCTGTTTCCAGTGTTCTTTGAATCATTCTTCTATCTTTTTCATGAAGCGGCTCCCTGCCCTAAGAAACGGCGCTGTACTTCACAATCAGAAGTTCCACACTCATCACATCATTCATTTTCCCGGTTTTGACTGCCTCTTCCGCTTCTACACAATCCGTCAATGCCCTACGCAGGTCTGCTTCCTTAAACTTCGCCGACTGCGCCACATATTTTCTGGCAATAAACCCGGCAAGTCCCACCTTCTCTCCGATGGTATTGGCATCATAACCTTTATTCTTCAATTCTTTGACCTGTAAAAGAAGGTTGAACTGTCTCGTAATCAGGAACAAGATCCGCATGGGCGGTTCTTTTAATGTCAGCAGATCGTAATACAGATCCATCGCCGCTTTCTGCCGTCTCTCCGCCACCGCATTGATCATATCAAAAATCTGGCTGCTCACCTGTTTGGTGCAGATTGCTTCAATATCCTGCGCCGTGATCACGTCCCGCTCCATACAGTAACAGAGCAGTTTCTCCAGCTCTCCCCGAATATTCTCCATGTCCGATCCCGTCTTATCCAGAAAAAGATTCAGATCCCGTTCCGTGATATTCTTGTTCTCTTTTTTCAAAAAACCGAGTATCCAGCGTTTTAACGTCGTCTCATCCTGCGCCTTAAACTCGATCGCGCGTCCTTTGGCGGCCGCCGCCTTGTAGAGCTTGCTCCGCTTATCCACGGCAGGCTCCACAAAGATAAAATATGCCGTCTGGGACGGTGCGCCCAGATAATCCGCCAGCTCCTCCCCGCCGCGCGAAAAAAGCCCTGTGTTTTCCAGCATAAGCACTCTGCGTTCCGCCAAAAAAGGCATCGTCTCCGCCAGATCGACTATCTCACTTACATTTACATTCTTTCCTTCAAAGTAGTGGAAATTCATGGCGTCCCCGCCGTCTAGCATCGCATTTTTGATCCTGTCCTTATACTGGTTGCGCAGGTAGGCTTCCTCGCCGTACAGAATATAGACTTGTTTCAATTCTCCCGATTTCATTTCTTCCGCTAATTTTTTCATAAATCCAGTATATGTTATAACCTAAAATTAATCAATTTATATATTGTATTCTTTTGCCCGTCCAGGTGGTTCTGACCAATCGATCTTATCACGGATATCCTGCATCTGATAATCTAACGCCTCGATGGAATCCGCGCAAGTGCGCAGCATTTTTTCAATCTCCACCGTGTTTTCCACATTCTTTTTATATTTCAATTTATGTTCAAGGCTCGCCCAGAAATCCATGGCGATCGTGCGGAACTGCACCTCTGCCTTCACGTACTTTTTCTCATTGGAAAGGAAAATCGGCACATTCAGTATCAGATGCAGGCTGCGATAGCCGTTCACTTTGGGATTGCGGATGTAATCTTTTTCACGAAGCAGGATAAAATCGTCCTGTTTGATCAAAAGATCCGCCAGCCTGTAAATGTCGTCTGGAAAAGAACAGATCACACGCAGTCCCGCCACATCCGTCAGATGGCTCCTTATACTCTCCACCGTCACCGGATAGCCCTTGTATGCCAGTTTCGCATATATACTCGTGGGCGATTTCAGCCTGCTTTTGATGGATTCAAAGGGATTGCGGTTATACATCTGAGAAAACTCCTCATTTAATACTTTTAACCTTGTCTCCACTTCCATGATCGCGGAGCGGTACTCCATCATCAGACGGTTAAATGGCTCCGTCTCCCGCAGTTTTTCCGCCTGAATCTCGATAATCCGGTTCTGTCTCTCAAGCGTCTCCTCCTGCTCCTCCACCTTCTGTTCGAGCTGGTTTTTGTATGTAAAAAGCTCCATCGTGTTCTTCACCCGGTTCTTGACGACGGATGCCTCGAAGGGCTTGTGAATAAAATCAGACACCCCCATCTCAAGACACTGATTCTCGACCTCCGTCGCACGCTCACTGCTTATGATGAGCACGGGAATCTTCTGCAGCCAGCCATGTTCTTTTAAATCCGCGATCACGGCAAAACCGTCCAGTCTCGGCATATGGAGATCCAGAAGGATCGCTGCGATGTCACCTTGTTTCTCTCTAAGCACGCAGAGCGCCTCCTCGCCGTCCGCCGCCAGATCGACGGCATAGTCGTCCTTAAGCATGATGCGCAGGATTTCCCTGTTCACCTCCGCGTCATCCACTACTAATATCCTTTGCATGTTGTTCCCCTTTTCACATGTACTATATGCAGTATACCATGGAATCACGAAAATTCCACATCAGCCTGCACACTCTCTTCCCTCTCAAATTCGTAGCTGTGTCCCCATATGTAAAACAGCGCCATATTCCGATACCTGTCAGACAATCGGTAATTCTGCCAATAAAAATACCGGCTTCCATTATCGATCTCCTGTACTTATTAGATTTTATCATGTTTCCCTGCAAAATACTATGAAAAAGACTTATAATCCACTCTGCGTCGATATTCCGTAAAGTCAATATCCATCACCTTCTAATTTCAGAATCTCCTTTATTCCTCCAAATACCCTTCCACCCTCACTTCTTTGCCACGCACCCTGACCGTCACCGCCCCGCTCTCCTGCGTCCGGTAGATCAGGCATCCGCACTCCTCAAGCCTGTCAACCAATTCCTCATGCGGATGCCCATACCTGTTATTCCTCCCCGATGAAATCAAGGCGATCTGCGGCTTGACCGCCTGCAGAAAATCCTCAGCCGTAGAGTTCTTAGAGCCATGATGCGCTACTTTGAGAATCGTGATGTTATGTAAACTCATATTTTTCATCAACTCCATCACCATCTCTTCCCCCGCACCTTCCAGATCTCCCGTAAACAACGCTGTGAAATTTCCATACTTCAAATACAGCACCGTAGAATACGCATTGATCTCCGTCGTTTCCCAGCCTTTTTCGGGGTGCAGGCAAGTTAACATAACTTCCCCATATTTCATCCGGTCTCCCGCACCGATATACCGCACCGGCACGCCGACGCTTTTCGCCAGATATTCCAGCTCATGATAACTTTCATTTCTTCCTTCCCCGCCCACATCGGGCAGATACAGCGTCCCGATGGAAATGCCGCTTGTCCCCGTCTCTTCCAATAACGTACATAGACCGTTTATATGGTCGCTGTCAGGATGCGTGACCACCACGGCATCCAGATAAGACACGCCCTCATGTTTCAGATAGGGCATGATTTGGTATTTTGCTATATCGCTCTTGTTAGAACTTCCGCCGTCTATCAGCATATGCATCCCGCCATCCACCGTCAGATAGATGCAGTCTCCCTGTCCCACATCCACCATTGTGATCTGAAGTCCCTGCGGCTGCCTGACCGTCAGCACAAACAGCGCACACAGTACTCCCTGCCAGAAGTACAGTTTCGGCAGCCTGCAATTCCACAGTACGACTGCCCCCAGAATCCCCAGAAAAAGCGCGATCTGCCAGAATTTCGGGCATCCGGTGATCCATTTGTTATTCGGAAGGCTTAAGCAGATATCACAGCATTTTTCATAAAAAGTCAGAAGCAAATGCACCGGATATGCCGCCACTTCTCCAAGCGGCAGAAAGACAGCCGCCAGACCTACGTCGGCAAGACCGCACAGCAGAACAAATGTCATGCAGGGAATCACAATGAGATTCAAAAGAACCGAATAGGGCGGAAATTCATAGTAAAAGCTCAGGTATACAGGCAGCGTCGAGACGGATACCGCCACGCCGGACAGCAACAGTTTTTCTGCCTTGCTTTTACCAAACAGATTCGCATTGACTGCCGGAAGAAAGAGTCCAATACCACAGATCGCGCCAAAAGAAAAAAGAAATCCGCTATGCTGCAAATACAAAGGCTGCTGCACCAGAACCAAAATTGCCGCCACCGTCACCGCGGTCAAAAGGTCATACGTCCTGCCAGCCAGCTCCGCAAACAGGCGCAAAGCAAACATGACATATGCCCGAAACATGGATATCCCCATTCCGGTCATCGTGCCGTAGCAGTACATCAACCCGATAGTAAATATTATGTTAACCGCATTGGGAATCCTTATCTTTTTGAACAGTTTATGACAGCCTATTCCGATCACGGACAGATGCAATCCGCTGATTGCCAGAATATGGATGATGCCGTTCTGTTGGTACAGGTCTTTTACTTCCGCATCCAGCGTGGCTTTTTCACCCAGAAGCATTGCTTTCATGACGGAGGCATCCTTTTCGCTGTAACAGGCATCGACAAGGAGCGACAGATATTCCCTGAGGCGGTACAATTTTTCCTGGAAAAGATCGTATGTCCCGCTCGCCGCGACAAGACGGCACTTCATGACTCTGCCCTGCTGCCCCATGATGCGGTAATAATCCGCCGCATCAAATTCTCCCGGATTCGTGGCATGTGCAAAAGCGCGGTATTCTCCCTCCACAACCACAAGGCTCCCCATCAGCGAAACCTCCTCCGAAAAATCTTCTCCATCCATATAGCATAGGACTCCTTCTATCCCCAAGGTATCCTCTTTTCGCAAAATCTCTTTATTCTTTTTCCAGAAATTATGTAGTCTGCTTATTGGAATCTTCTCAGAATCTGATAAGAATTGTTCCAGAACTGCGATCTGACTTTCTTTGAGAACTACTGCGTCGGTCAATGATATGACCGTCGTTTCACCGCTTCGTGAGGTTCGCTCTTCTTTTGCGTCCACGAATCCCGCCACGGTGATCTGTGCCGTGTCAAACGCCTCATACGTCGGCGCACCCCGCGTCAGACACAGCACTGCGGCAATGACCGCCGCCACATATACCGCCCCCGCCACACACAGGGGTCTTCTTGATTTTATCACTCTAATACCTGTCCCTTTCCGGCTTAATTTTCCTCCGGCACAGCCAGCAGATCAAGATTTCTCTCGAAAACATCATTCAGACTAATCTTTTCCCGATATAAAAGATTGGTCTCACCGTTGATCGTGATCTGTACCTTATTCACATTTGGTAATTCTACAAGCGAATTGGTGATGGAGTAGACCGTCACCTCCGCGCTGACATTGTATAATTGATTGGAAAATTCTTCGCCTAAGTTTACATAACATGTCCCATCTTTCGTAGTGACGCTTACAATCTTCGTCGCGGGGTCAATCGTCGGATATGCCCCATCCGACGCCGGTCCTTCCACCAGCTTCTCCACCACCAGTTTCTCCAGCGAGATGTTACTGCTGTACACCACATTCCTGCGGTTTTCTTCCACCAGAGCCGTGCCATCCTCATTGGCAAAATAGAGTCTGAGATTCACTTTTTCGTAGGCATTGATCTCATTTCCGGCATTGTCAATAAAAGTATCTTTGGACATGGTGCCAATCGCCATTCCCGTGCTGTCTGCCAGAAGCTCTCCCTGAACCGTAAAAGAGACATAGCCAATCTCCGGAATCTGCGTCACAGTCCTAACGATTGCCGCCCGCATAAGTACTTCCTTGGTAACATCCATCTCCTTATAGTGCTCGTCAAAGTTCAACGTGAGCTGTCCGTTATCCAGCGTATACCCAAGCAGGTTAAATCCGCTCGACAGTGGAGCCTCATACTCCAATTTGTCCGGTATCTTCGCCAACTGCGCAAACAATTCGCCCAACAGTTTTCCCACATCTTCGGTCTCGCTGACATATTCTCTCGTGAGGGTCTTCGTCTCTTCATTGTTTACATAATATATTTCATAGACTTTGCCGTTATCCGGCTGTTCTTCTTTTCCACACGCGGAACAGAAGAGCATAGCAGCTAGGAGACACAGCCACACCACACACCTCTGACTTCGCAAATCTTTATTTATTTGAACTCTTTTTCTTTGATCTCTTTTCATCTGTCCTCTTTTCAAACCGGAATATAAGACAACGGTATCCGCACCGTAAAGGTCGTGCCTTCTCCCTCGGCGCTCTCCACCCGTATCGAACCTCTGTGCATCAGAATAGCGCTTCTGGTGATGGCGAGTCCAAGCCCCGTCCCGCCGATCTCCCTGGAACGTGACTTGTCCACACGGTAAAACCGCTCATAAATATGGTCTATGGAATCCGCCGGGATACCGACCCCGGAGTCCGCCACGACCACCGTAAAAAACTGATGGTCTGCATCGAGCGTCACCTTCACCCAGCCGTGTTCTTTGTTGTACTTGACCGCATTTTCAACCAGATTGGACAACACAAGCGTGATCTTCACCTCATCCACCGCGGCGCTCACCGGGCGCAGGCTTTCGTATACCAGCTCCACATCTCTCTTCTGGGCGATCGGACGCAGTCTTCTCATAATCAGTTCCACCAATAGATTGATGTCTACTTCCGTAATATTTAAATCCGCTGCCGTTCTGTCCATCTTTACTAACGACAAAAGATCCGTGATAATCTTATCTTCCCGCTCGATCTCCTTGGCAATATCCTCCATAAATTCCTGATACACCTCGATCGGAACATCTTTCTGGGAAAGCAGGGAATCCGCCAGTACTTTCATGGAAGTGATCGGTGTTTTTAATTCGTGGGAAACGTTTGACACAAATTCCTGCCGGGAATCGTCCAACACTTTCATTCTTCCGAGCACCCTGTTAAAAGCGTCCCCGATATGCTCCGTTTCCAGACAGTCCGTGACGGAAATCGGCTGGTCGGAATATCCTTCCTGCGCCTGATTCAAGGCATCCGTAATTTTTTCAAAAGGACGGATCAACACTTTTGCCGCCAAAACCGAGATAACCACAATCGCCAGAATAACAATCGCTTCCACAATCAACGCCTTGCGACCTAAGATATCCATTGTAATCCGTATGCTGTCCGTGGACGCGCTTGCAAGCATGACGCCCTGAATCAGCTCTTTGCGCTCCACCGTACCGGGATCGTCGCTGAAACTGACCGTCTCCGTAATCGGGATCGTCATTTCAATATATCCGTTGTCCTTGTCATACTTGCTGTCACTCTGACCGCCCTTGATACAGCGAATGACCTCTTCCGAAATAATTGTCTTGTTCTCGCTGATTCCATAGGTATCCTTCACGATGCGGAGATCATTGTTAATAATCATGACACGCCCGTCATAAAGACTGGACAACTGATTGATCTCGGCATTGATCACTTCCGAAGAAGTGTCCTGAAGATAATGATAGGTAATCAGGTGATTCGCCAGAATCCTAAGCTGCGTGGTCACGTCAGAAGTTCTGACGTCCACGGCACGCTGCTCATAATTCTGCAAGATTGCATACCGCATACTGATACAGGGAATCAGCCCTACGATAAGCAGGATCAGAAAAATTCTTGTCTTAAGACTTCTTAGAAATACAATTTTATGAATATTTTTTTTAAGCAAAATAGTAACCCACACCCCATTTAGTCCGGACGTAAACCGGTTCACCGGGGATATTCTCGATCTTTTCCCTCAAACGTCTGATATGTACATCCACCGTTCTGACATCGCCCGGATAATCATTGCCCCATACAATGTTAAGCAGGTTCTCCCTGCTGTACACCTTGCCCGGATTTTTCATCAACAATTCCAGCACTTCAAATTCTTTTGCCGTCAAATTGATCTCTCTGCCTTCAATATAAACCCTTCTGCCGTCGCAATCAAGGCGCATATTGCCTTTCTCCAACATTTTCGGTGTTTCTTTGTTCTCGCCCCTCCGGTTTGTCCGGCGCATGATCGCCTTGATCCGCGCTTTGACTTCCAGAATATTAAAAGGTTTCGTAATATAATCGTCCGCGCCGTAATCGAGTCCGAGTATCTTGTCCATGTCGTCACCTTTCGCCGTCAGCATCACGATCGGTACATTGGAAAACTCCCGGATCTGCTGGCACACTTCAAACCCGGTCATTTTGGGTAACATCACATCAAGCAGAACCATATCATACCGATTCTGCTTCGCAAACTCCAATGCTTCCTCGCCGTCATAGGCGCAATCCACCTCCATGCCGTCCTGCTCTAAACTGAATCGAATACCCTTCACGATCAATTTTTCGTCATCCACTACTAAAACTCTCTGTCCCATTCCTCAAGTCCGCCCTTAATTCACTTTAATTTTGTCTTTTATCTTGTCATACGTCCCCTGCTTGATACCACTCACATTCATGATATCCTCTATCGATTGAAAACAGCCTCTCTCCTGCCTGTATGCCACGATCGCCGCCGCCCTTGTCGAGCCAATACCTGGAATGTTGCAAAGCTCCGTCTCCGAAGCCGTGTTGATATTGATCTTCCCGTCCGATGCATTGCTTTCGCTTACGGTTGTTCCTGCAATTTCTCCATCAGCCTGTCCTGCCGGCTTCTCTGTTTCTTTGCCTTCTATGATTCCGATACCGGCTATCTCGGCGGTATCCTGCTCTGACAAAGCAGCGGTCTGTTCCGTCGTCGGAATAACCAGTTTTACACCATCCTTCAATCGCTCCGCTTGGTTTACATAACTTTCATCCGCTGTCTCCGCAAAGCCGCCCGCCTGCTCTACTGCCTCGTAAACTCTGCTGTCCGCCGCCAGTTCATAGACACCGGGATGTTTCACCGCTCCACAGACATGTACACAAATGACCGCCGGAGACTGCTCCTGTGTACTCTGCTGTGCCTGCAACGCCTGCGTCCCTGTCAGCGCACCGCCTTCTGCGCCTGTTATGCCTGCCTGTCCCGCCGCCTCCAATATCCGGCTATCCGGTATGCCCGATGCGGTATCTCCTTGTAATCCCGCTGTCTCGCTCTCCTGTACTCCCGTCACGTCGCCTTCCTGCGTCTCATACACATTCTCCTGCGCCGCCTCGTTCACCTGAAGCACGAGCTGCTCCCTGCGGGTACATCCGCATAATACACTACATAAAAACAGCGCAGACACATACGCTATACGCCGCGCATTTCCTTCTGTGTCCGTCCTGTTGTTCCCTTTACGTCTGATCTGATACGTTCTTATCTTTCCTCGCATAGTTTCCTTTCCGGACCCTGTCAGTCCCTCAAGGAAGTCCCCGCCATGCACTGTATTCTCATTGTAAAATAAATTGCCTTCTATGTCCACTTAAAAATTACAATTCCGGCGATGGCAATTCCCATCCCTGCGATCTTACGCATTTCAAGCGGTTGTTTTTCCACACCGAACAGACCAAACAGTTCAATCAGATACGCGACAATCAACTGCGAGATCACGATAATCATGACCGCCCTTGCCGGCCCTAACATCTCCATTCCCTTGATTACCGTATAAGTAATAAATGCGCCGATTGCGCCACCCAAAAGCATATATTTCGGCTCCACCTTCCACAGCGTCGCAAAAGAAGACCTGTCGGTGACAAGCCATGCCGCCAGACAGACCAAAAGCGCGCTAAACTGCACAAAGGCATTCGCCACCCATATACCAGACGTTTTCGTCACCTGTGTGTTAAATACGCCCTGAATGCTCATGAGCGCTCCCGACAGTAACGCGATAAGAAATCCAAACATTGATGTACTCCTTTCTGATAAGAATTTATGAACGATAAGGAATTGGTTGTCGATTCCCTATCCGCCACAAAACCTGCAAACGAAAAAACAAGGCAGTCACCCGCCTTGTCTTATCATTTCCGTTATTTACCGTAAATATACACGTCAAATATGTTTTTCCTGCCGCTTCATATGATCGGCAGAGCTGCTGGCAAATTTACTGGCGGCTCCGCTATTTTATATGCAGCAGTTCCCACGGTCGAAAAATCTATTCTCCGCCGTTGCCCTTACTCGTCTCCTCATCCGGCATCTCTCCATCCGGCGCTTCCTCGTCCTCATACTCTTCCACGACTTCTTCCGGCACATCAATATACGTTTCTTCGTACTCGCCGCCGACCACCTGCGACATGATCTTCTCGGACAGGGCTTTCAGATCCCCGTTAGCATCCTCGCCATCCCATATCTTTGCAAAGGTAATTTCCAATTCTACCCAGAAATTGCTTGTCTCGATCATCTTCGGCATCGGGATGGAGCAGCTATATTCCTCCAAAAAAGCCGCTTTATTTGGATCGCTGTAGGTATCCCCGCTGTCATAGACCGGAAGTTTGCCGGTTCTCGCATAGAGGCTGTCGGTAGCATGCTCCGTCAGGTATACCGCAAAATCATTTGCCATTTCCTTTTTGGCAGAATAGCCATTGACCACCACGCACTGCGTCACGGACAACGATGCGGAACTAAGTTCCTCACTCGCATCCGGCATCATGGAAATCCCATATTCATAATCAAAATTCCCCTCGGATTTCGCCGTCTCAATTTTCGACAGAGCATCGGTCGTAGCGACCGTATACACGATCTTGCCATCTATAAAATCCTGCAGAACACCGTCGTAGCTGATCTCTTTCGTATCGATCGAAAAGAATTGGTTCAGATTCTGGTACACCCGCATACACTTGATCGCATCCTCATTGTAAATATGGATCGAATCAGCGTCGTCTCCGTATTTTCCGCCTACATCAATCGAGTTCCCTACGAAAAAATAGTTATAAAAAATATCCGACACATCCCATTTGAAAACGGCTTCCACTTGCTCTGGCGCTTCGTACACCTCCGCAAAAGACAAGATATCGTCTATGGTTTTCGGCAGCGCTTCCGCCACTTTTGCGTTGATGGCTTCTTCCGATATTCCGCCGTCTTCCTCTCCTGTACCTGCATCAGTGCCATCATTATTGACACTCATGTCACTTTCTGTTCCATCTGCGTTCTCTTCCGTAGGCGCTCCTTCGCTCTCCAACTGTGCCTGTGCCTCTTCTGCCGCCTGCACGTCGTTCTCCGCCTCGATCTGCGTCCTCGCCCAATCCTCCAGATAGGTCTCATTATATAGGAAACAGCTCGTCTCAAAATAGAACGGATACCCGATCTTTTTGTCGTGGTATGTCACCGCGCCCGCCGCCGTCTCCGGGAAAAAATGATCGAAACGCGGTGCACCTTCCGGCAGTTGAATCTCTGATGCCAGCCCTGCCAGATACGCTTTTTCCAGTGAATCATTGCTGACAATATAAAGATCTGGTAATTCTTCCCCATGTAAGGATGCCTGATTGATTGTTTCCAAGTATTCACGTCCCGATGTGTAGACAGGCACCACACGCACATCGTCCTGATATTCACTGTAGGACACGGCAACACTGCTCAGATAATCGGTCAGCGCCTCATCCGTGTACCACAGATACAACGTCTCCCTATGACCAAAAAGGGAATCGTCCTCTACTTCCGTCTCCCCATTGCCCGGCACCATAATGCCTAATTTCCCGACTCCGTATATAGCACCCGCGCACAGCGCGATCACCAGAATCGTAGTCAATCTTTTCTTAAGAGTCACTTTCGCTCTCCTTCTATCTTCCAGAATGTTTCTTCGTCTTTATTCATACGGTTTCTTCCGTACTTATAACTGTCTATTCCCTATATCTGTCTTTTCGCCAGTCTACAACTCCGCGTATCCGCATACTTCCCGTATACTCTCACGCAGAATGGTTATCATCTCATCGACATTTTCTTTCGTGATGACCAGAGAGGGGACAAATCTTATAATATTCGTTCCTGCGTTAATTAGAATAAGTCCTTTTTCCATAGCACGTGTTATGATATCACCGACCGCCCTGTCAAAGACAAGTCCCTGCAGCATTCCCACGCCGCGCCTTTCCTCCACACAGTCAAACTCCCCGACAAGTTCTTCGAGGCATTCCCCAAGATACGCGCCCACTTCACGCACATTTTCAAGAACATTCTGTTTCTCAAACAGTTCGATCACCTTACAGATCGCCGCGCACGCAAGCGGATTTCCGCCGTAGGTCGTCCCATGGTCGCCCGCCACAAGCGAATGCGCGCCCACCTTTTCCATCATAAGAAAAGCGCCCACCGGCACGCCACATCCTAACGCTTTTGCAGTGGTCATCACATCCGGTTTGATGCCGTATCTCTGCCATGCAAACATCTCCCCAGTACGTCCCATGCCGCACTGAATTTCATCCAGTATCATCAGAATGTCCCTCTCGTCACAGAGTCTACGCACCTTCTGCATAAATTCCTCCGTCGCCGGATAAATACCGCCCTCTCCCTGCACAGTCTCAAAAAGAATCGCGCATGTCTTGTCCGTCACCTGCGCCATCACGCTGTCAAAATCATTTAAGTCCGCAAATTGAATGTTGCCGATCATCGGCTCGAAAGCCTCTCGATAATGCGGATTGCCCGTCACGGACAGCGCACCCATCGTCCTTCCGTGAAAAGAGTGGTTCATGGCAATGATCTCATGGTCGGTACTGCCGTCCTTTCGATACGCATATTTCCGCGCAGTCTTGATCGCTCCCTCCACCGCCTCCGCGCCGCTGTTCGTGAAAAAGACCCTGTCCATGCCGGAAATCTTCTTGAGCTTCTTCGCCGCCTCGATCGCCGGAAGGTTGTAGTAATAGTTGGAAGTGTGAATGATCTTGTCAATCTGTTCTTTTAGGGCATCATTGTATTCTTTATGATTATAACCAAGAGCAAACACCGCAATACCGGACACGAAATCCAGATACCGCTTACCGTCCATATCATAAAGATATACGCCGTCACCCTTCTCGAATACGACCTGATAACGATTGTATGTGTGAAGCAGGGCTTTTTCCGCCTCGTCTATATAATTCTGCATTGTTGTGCTCATATCGATAGCCTTACCTTTCCCACAGCCTGCAGACTCCGCATTGTGGAGCCTCATTTCATACTGGCTTCGTCCCTATCAGCAATGATTGCCGTGCCGATACCTTTGTCTGTAAAAATCTCCAAGAGCAGGCAGTGTGCGATCCGTCCGTCCAGAATATGAACCCGGTTGACACCTTCTTTGATCGCATCCGTACAGTTGCTAAGCTTCGGCAACATCCCACCGCCGATACAGCCGCTTTCAATAAGCTTATCCGCCTGCGATGCCGTCAGTCTGGAAATAAAACTAGACTTGTCGTCAATGTCGCGATATAGCCCCTCGATATCCGTCAGGAATACCAGTTTGTCCGCTCCCACTGCCTTGGCAATCGCACACGCAGCATCATCGGCATTGATATTATAAGTCATAAACTGATCGTCCAGCCCAATCGGGGCAACGATCGGTAAGAAATCTTTTTCCAGAAGGTCATATAACACCTTAGGGTCCACGCCACAGATGTCTCCCACATAACCGATATCCTCACCGTTCGGGCGTTTCTGTGTGCACTGTAAAAGCCCCGCGTCCTTGCCGCTGATACCGACCGCCCTTACACCTAACTCTTCCACCATTCTGACCAGATTCTTGTTGACTTTATTGAGAACCATCTCCGCGATCTCCATGGTCTCCTCGTCCGTCACCCGAAGTCCATTCACGAATCTTGCCTCCTTGCCTATCTTGCCGACCCAGCGGCTGATCTCCTTGCCGCCGCCGTGGACGATGATCGGCTTGAAGCCTACCAGTTTCAGAAGCGTGATGTCTTTGATTACATTTCTCTGTAGTTCCTCGTTGCTCATGGCGCTGCCGCCATACTTGACAACGATGATCTTACGGTTATATTTCTGGATATAGGGGAGCGCCTCGATGAGAACCTCCGCCTTTTCCAGAATCTTGTCCATTTCTTTTTGATTCATTACTACCTCACTTTTGCGCTGCTTTTTGCGCAGATTGAAAATTTTAATTTTCAATCTTTAACTCCTATAATCTGCATTAATCTTCACATAATCGTAACTTAAGTCGCATCCCCACGCCGTCGCCTCGGCATCTCCCATGTGCATATCCACAAGCACTCTGACTTCTGGGGAGGCAAGCACTTTCGAGGCTTCTTCCTCGCTGTAATCCGCCGCCACGCCGTCCTTGAAGATCAGAATGCTCTTTTCCTCATTTTCAAAATACAGCTCGATCTGATCGGGGTCAAATTTCACACCGGAGTAGCCCAGCGCACACAAAAATCTCCCGAAGTTCGCATCATGCCCGTAGATCGCCGCCTTACAAAGACTGGAACAAATCACCGAACGGCTCAAAAGCCGCGCCGCCTGCTTCGTCCCTGCATGAATCACTTTGACCTCAAATAACGCCGTGGCGCCCTCGCCGTCTCCCGCCATCATTCTAGCAAGCGTCCTGTCAATATAATGTAATGCTTCCTTAAATTTATCATACTCTTCGTTCTTCGTCGTAATCTCCGCATTACCCGCCATGCCGTTGGCAAGCACGATGAGCGTATCGTTGGTGGACGTATCGCCGTCCACGGAAATCATGTTGAAAGTATCGATCACGTCTTCGCGCAACGCTTCCTGTAACAGTTCCTTGGAAATCGCGACATCTGTCGTCACAAAACCAAGCATCGTACACATATCGGGGTGAATCATGCCGGAACCCTTGCACATACCGCCCAGAGTTACCGTCCTGCCGCCTAACTCGATCTGTACTGCCGCCTGTTTGGATACCGTATCCGTGGTCATAATCGCCTCCGCCGCAAGCGTCCCTGCCTCGATCGTATCGCTCTTATTCTCCACAAGCTGTTCCACGCCCGAAAGAAGCCTGTCCATCGGAATCTGACTGCCGATAACCCCGGTAGACGCCACAAGCACTGCGTCCGCCGAAATTCCCAAAAGTTCCGCCGCCTTATCCGCTGTCTGTCTGCAGCATTCATATCCCTGTCTGCCCGTAGCGGCATTGGCAATGCCCGAATTGGCAATCACCACCTGCACATACGGCGAGTGTGCCACCACTTCTTTATCCCACATAACCGGAGCCGCTTTCACCACATTGCTCGTGAAAACACCGGCTGCCTTGCACGGTGTCCTGCTGTACACCATCGCCATATCTTTTCTGCCTTGATATTTGACCGCTGCCGGAACACCAGCCGCCTCAAATCCCTGTGCTGCAGTCACACCGCCCTCTATAACCTTCATCGTAACCCTCCGTTTCTTTCACATGCCTTCTCATTCTAATACATTTATTCCTCGTTGAAAAGTCATATTTTGTAGAATTTACTCAGCTTCGTCTACCAAATCGATCTCCGGTATCTCCACATTGATCTCCGTATCAGCCGCCATCTCCATAGGATCAGGGTTTTCTCCTTCCTCTTCTTCCTCATCCCACAGCGTATCGTATTCCTTGTGTTTCTTGTCCATATTCATCACTGCCATATTCTTAGCCGCCATATAGATTTCCATATTGAAATCCATCAGCTTCTTTTCATCCTGTGCCGGAACCTTGTCACCATTGGAAATCCTTCTGGCAATTTCAAGGCATTTCGCCATCTCCTCACCGTAATCCTGCATTGCCTCGCCCTGCTGTTTTGCTACTTCCGCATTGGCGATCCCTACTTCCATCTCGATCACCTGATCCCGAAGCTCGATCCGCTCGTCAATCTGCTCCTTGATCTTATCAATTTTTTCCTGCAATTCCTGTGCGCGCTTCTGATATTCCTCGGACAGATCTAAGATAACCCCACCGTCACCGCTGACCGCCGTATTCTTCCCATTTTCAGCCAGTTTTGCGTTATTCTCATCCCTTTTTTTCATTAACTCTCTCTGCCTGTTTCTCAAAATATCCAGTTGCGCTGTGTACGCCTGTCTTGCCTCTTTAATTTTCATATTCTCACTTCCCCTTATGCTTTCCATACATCCATGTATCGCATTCATTGTTCCATCAATATATATCGGCATATTTCGATCTGCCTGCAAGTCCCGAAAGGCTTCTATTCTTGATTCGGATGTCAAAAGCTCTTTCGATAAACTTTGGCTGGCAGATTGCACAAAAAGTTCACG
>JAMPGN010000076.1 GCA_023663915.1 Eubacterium sp.
AGGGCATGTTTATCGGAAGAGAGTATGAAATAAACGAAATGAACCGCTTATACGATAGTGATAAGTTTCAGATGCCGGTGATCTATGGCAGGCGGCGTGTCGGGAAATCAACGTTGATCCGCCAGTTTATTCAAGGTAAGCGGGCGGTTGTATTTACGGCGGCAGAATCCACGGCGGAGAAAAATTTGCAATTATTCAGCCAGAGCATCTATGCCGCATTGCTCCCACAGATGCAGTCACTTCCGGCGTTTGCAGATTTCGAGGCGGCATTTGAGTTTCTGCATGAGCAGTCCAAGGATGAGAGGTTGATTGTAGTTATAGATGAATATCCGTATCTTGCTGCGGCTGATAAAAGCATATCTTCCAGATTACAGAAATATATTGATGAAAAGTTTCAAAATGGAAAATTATTTCTTATTTTGTGTGGTTCTTCCATGAGTTTTATGGAAAACCAGGTGCTTGGATACCAAAGCCCGCTGTACGGAAGAAGGACTGCGCAATTTAAGATTTTGCCGTTTGATTATCAGACATCGGCGCTTTTCGTGCCAGAATATACTGCACAGGAGCGGGCGCTTGTCTATGCGGTGACAGGCGGAATCCCCAAATACTTGGAATTGTTTGAACCGGAAATAGACGTACATGAGAATATTATAAGACTGTTTTTTAACAATAGCGGCTATTTATATGAAGAGCCGGCGAATCTTATGAAACAGGAGATGCGGGACGCTTCTAACTATAACGCCGTGATCGAGGCATTGGCGTGTGGAGCGAACCGGATCAATGAGCTGGTCGGTAAGACGCATTTAGATGCGGCTACGGTTTCCTATTGCTTGAAATCGTTAATCAGTCTTGGTATTGTAGAAAAAGAGTCTGCGATGATGGAAGAAGATAATAAGAAGAAGACACATTATATTGTGGCAGACGGAATGTTTTGTTTCTGGTATCGGTTTGTGCTAAATGGAACGGAGATGATATTGCTAAAACAGGGCGCAGAGTATTATGATGAGGTTGTAAAACCACAGCTTTCCGACTTTATGGGAAGAGTCTTTGAAAGAATGTGCAGAAACTTTATCATGAATAAGAGCAGTGACAAAATTGTCCCTTTTCAGGTCATGAAGACAGGCAGATGGTGGGGGAACAATCCGAAACTCCGCAGGGAAGAGGAGATTGATCTTGTGGCAGTGAACCTATTGCAGAAGAGAATGCTTATAGGAGAATGCAAATACCGGAAAGAGAAAATGGATTTACCGGCGGTTGAGCTGCTTATGGAGAGAGGTGAGCTCGTTCCCGGAGGATTTCTAAAGACCTATATACTTTTTTCCAAGAGTGGGTTTGAAGAGGAAGTCCGTCAAATGGCGAAGGAGAGGGGAATTGTGCTGGTCACGCTTGAGGATATGTATCCAGAATAAAATAGGTTTAGACAGGAGAAAAGACGAATTATGCATAACGAATTGACAAAGCAGGATATCAAGAAGATGGAGGAAGAGATCGAATACCGCAAACTGGTAGTGCGCAAGGAGGCACTTGAGGATGTTAAGACGGCGCGGGCGCACGGGGACTTAAGCGAGAATTTCGAGTATCATGCGGCGAAGAAGGTCAAGAACCAGAATGAGAGCCGTATCCGCTATCTGGAGAGGATGATCAAGACGGCGGTGATTGTCTCCGACGAGTCGGCGGAGGATGAGGTTGGCATGAACAATACGGTAGAGGTCTATTTTGAGGAAGATAACATCGTGGAGAAATATAAACTGGTTACGACCGTCCGTGGTAATTCTTTAGAAGGGCTGATCAGCACGGAGTCGCCGTTAGGTAAAGCGCTGCTGGGACACAAGGTGGACGACAGGGTTTATGTGGAAGTCAGTCCGGGAAATGGATATTATGTGGTCATTAAGTCGATCGAGAACACCGTCGATGACGGGAGTGATAAATTAAGGAGCTTCTGATCAGGAAGCTCCTTTGTTGTTGTGCTGCAAGTGATCGGACAGCCAACGCAGGCGGACAAGAGTCATAAACGGGACATCTCCTGCATATATCATACAAAATGCTTATTTGTACATGCATCTTGCGAGAGGCGTGTGCAGACAGTCAGAAGGTTACTGTTCAATACGGACAGCAGAGCGTGAGAAATACGTTTCTGTCCGCAGTATGTCGGTGCAGGAGGAAAAGGCATGTATGAGATGAAGACAGCAGCGGAAACGCTCCGGCTGCTTGAGACGGACAAAGATAAGGGACTCGGACGCAGGGAAGCGATGGAACGCAAGACGAAATACGGTGCGAACAAGCTTAAAGATCAGGAGAAGAAAAGTGTAGGTCAGATGATCTTGGAACAGCTCAACGATCCGCTGATTTTGATTCTGGTGGTGGCGATGGCGATCTCTCTCATGCTGCATGAGCTGGGAGATGCGATTATTATTGTCACCGTGGTGGTCTTAAATGCGACGGTGGGAATCATTCAGGAGGGCAAGGCAGACAAGGCGGTGGAAGCGCTCAAAAAGATCTCGTCGCCGCAGGCGGTTGTCCTGCGTGAAGGAAAGCGTATCAAGATTCCCGCAGAGGATTTGGTACAGGGAGATATTGTATTTCTGGAAGCAGGAAATATGATTCCAGCGGATTTACGATTAATTGAATCACAGGGGATTTGCATAGAAGAGTCTGCCCTAACGGGAGAGTCTATAGCAGTGGAAAAGGATGCAGATCATGTGGTGGAAGTTCCAGGAGATAACAGTCATGACAATATGGCATACATGTCTACATATATGACGAAGGGGCGTGGCAAGGGAGTGGTAGTTGCCACCGGTATGGAGACCCGGATCGGACATATTGCGGATATGCTGCACGAGGGCAAAGAAAAACTGACACCTTTGCAGGTTAAGCTGGGTGAACTTGGTAAAGTACTGAGCTTTTTGGCGGTGGGAATCTGTGTATTTCTGTTTGTCGTGGCGGTGCTGCAGAAGCGCGACGTAGGAGAAATGCTTCTGACTTCCGTCTCGCTGGCGGTGGCGGCTGTTCCGGAGGGACTTCCGGCGATCGTGACGATTGTGCTTGCGCTGAGCGTGTCCCGCATGGTGCGCGCTAAGACAATCGTGCGTAAATTATCTTCGGTGGAGACGTTAGGAGCCGTGGAGGTGGTCTGTTCCGATAAGACCGGAACGCTGACACAGAACAAGATGACCGTAACGGAGTGTTATCTGGAAGGAAGGCTGGTCACGAGGGATAAGTTTCGGGAGTTTTTTGAACAGATGATTGCAGAAACGGTAAGCGGACAGACGGCAGCCGGACAAACAGTGGACGCGGAACGCAGACACTTTATGCTGGGATGTATTCTGTGCAATGACGGTATGCTGACTGAGGATGATAAGATTGGTGATCCCACAGAGCTGGCGCTGCTCTATATGGCAAAAGAATGTGATGTCGATGTAGAAAAGCTGCGCACCGCATATCCTCGTATCGGGGAGAAGGGATTCGACTCGGAACGCAAGATGATGACAACGGTAAATCGGGAAAATGATACGTTGATTGCTTACTCGAAGGGTGCGGCGGAACGCATTCTGGAAGGGTGCAGCCGCATGTACAGGCAGGGAAAACTGTGCGAGCTTACACAGTCGGATATCGATGCGGTCACGAGAGTGCAGAAGCAATTGATGGGAGAGGGCAGACGGGTGCTGGCTCTTGCCATGGAAATGAGCGGTAGTCTGCAGGAAAAAAACATGATTTTTCTAGGACTTCTCAGTATGCAGGACCCGGTCAGGCCGGAGGCGGTACAGGCGGTGGCAGACTTCGAGAAAGCCGGGGTATCCACGGTCATGATTACGGGCGATCATCCGGATACGGCTTATTGTATTGCGAGGGAACTTGGCATTGCCGACAGACCGCAACAGTGCATTACGGGCAGGGAGTTAGACCATATGAAAGATCATGGTTTCCTGCAGAGATTACAGGAGATTAAAGTGTTTGCAAGAGTAACGCCGGAGCACAAAGTCCGGATCGTGGAAGGATATCGCACACTCGGTAAGACGGTGGCAATGACGGGAGACGGGGTCAACGATGCGCCTTCCTTACAGGCGGCGGACATCGGTATTGCAATGGGGTTAAACGGCACGGATGTGGCGCGCGGCGCGGCGGATTTCGTGCTGATGGATGATAATTTTGCTACGATACATCTGGCGATCAGAGAGGGCAGGGGGATTTATGAAAATATCAGAAAATCCGTGCTTTTCCTGCTGTCGTCTAATCTGGGGGAGATCATCACGATGTTACTCACGATCGTGGCAGGATTGCCGAGTCCGCTAAAGGCGAGCTTTATCTTATGGATTAATCTGATTACGGATTCGCTTCCGGCATTGGCGTTGGGGGTGGACGATAATGAGGGCGAGAGTCTGATGAACGAGAAACCGCGCAGAAGAGACGAGTCCCTTTTTGCAAAAGGAGGGCTTTTGTGTGTCATCTGCTATGGGCTGGTGATCGGCGGAGTGAGTCTTGCAGCTTTTTTAAAAGTTCCGTATGACAGAATCATAGCGGAAGGACTTCCTGTTAGTTTACATAATGTAGTAGAAGGGCTGAGGATATCCACGGTGCTTGCCAAGGCACAGACCCATGCGTTTACGGTTCTCGGAATCAGCCAGTTGTTTCATGCCATAGGTATGCGCGATGTCAACCGTTCGGTGTTTAAAATGAACCATCGGAATAACCCATATATGATCGGCGCACTTGTGGTCGGGATTGCATTGCAGGCTGCAGTGACGGAAATTACGCCGCTTATCCGTCTTTTTGGGACGGTACGGCTGGGGCTGATAGAGTGGATGCAGTTAATTGCCCTGTCCATAACGCCGCTGATCGTTCATGAACTGCTTGCGGTTGTCGGAAAGGGCAGAAGGCAGGAGAAACCGGGAAAACAAGTATCGGAAATTGTTACATCAACGCCTGAACCGCTAACAGCAGCAGGAAAAGACCGCTGAGCCACGACAGATCGACATGGAGCACGGAGGAAACCAGATGCCCGAAAATGTATCCGACGGCGAAGAGGAGCAGGTTGAATAAGGCGGCGAGAACAAAGAGCAGGATAAAAGGGATCGGTTCTGCATGGTAAGCCATGCCGACAAGCACGCTGTCCAGGGAGAGCGCCAGAGATAACAGAAGAGCCTCTTTTGGCGTCAAAACCTGTAAGTCTTCCTGGTTGGCATCTTCCGGAGACAGATATATGGTAAAAATAATATTGATCTGTTTGATCTTACAGCCCCAGTTTCTTGAGAGACTGGGGTGTCTGCGCGCCAGAAGCCGTATCAGGCTTTCTGATAATTTACTGAATCCTAAGATTGACAACAGTAGAAAGGAGAGAAAAGGCAGGAGCGCTTGGGGGAGAAAACTCAGGATATGTGAACCGATGCGGTTGGAGACGGTGATAAAGGCGGCGGGGACACAGACAAGAATGAGATAGGACAATGTATTGATGCGGACCCGCTGTGTGCCGTAAGTGAGTCCCGCAGTCAGGGAGTCTATGGATACGGCAGCTAGGAAAAGAAGGAGCGCCGCAAAAGCAGAAGACATGGCGCAGTCACCTCGATCAAATAATTCATTCATAATATAGTATGAAAAATAGATTCGGAGTTGCGAAAATTTATTTACGCACAATTTAAAAAATGATATGATAAATGATATATGAAAATTTTGTTTAAATTGCGTTCAATAGATTTCTTCGGAAGGGGGCTTCTTAAATGGAACTTATGTTTATCGGCGCCGACCATGAGGTTACGGGCAGCTGCCATTACCTGCGTGTCGGGGAGAAAAACATTTTAGTGGATTACGGCATGGAACAGGGTGTGAATGTCTTCGAGAACTGTGAATTGCCGGTGGATGCCGCCTTGATTGATTATGTATTTCTGACACATGCGCATGTAGACCATTCGGGTATGCTCCCGCTATTGTATGCCAGAGGATTCCGGGGAAATATTTACGCTACGGTGGCTACTTGCGATCTGTGCAGCATCATGCTCCGCGATTGTGCGCACATTCAGATGCAGGAGGCGGAGTGGAAGAACCGCAAGGCGAAGAGAAGCGCGGACAATGCGGTGGTCGAGCCTGCCTATACGATGGAAGATGCGGACGGAACGATCAGAAGGCTCGTGCCCTGTGATTATGAGAGCATGATTACGGTCTGCGACGGTGTGCAGATCCGGTTTACGGATATCGGACATCTGCTTGGTTCTTCCAGTATCGAAGTATGGGCGACAGAGGACGGCGTTACGAAGAAGATCGTTTTTTCCGGGGATATCGGCAATACGGACCAGCCGCTTATCAAGAATCCGAAATTGACGGCGGATGCCGATTATGTGGTTATGGAGTCAACTTACGGTGACAGGCTGCACAGCACGGAGAAACCGGATTACATAGGTGAACTTACGAAAATATTGCAGATGACTTTTGACCGGGGCGGCAATGTGGTGATCCCTTCCTTTGCCGTCGGAAGGACACAGGAGATGCTGTATTTCCTGCGTCAGATCAAGGCGGACAGGCTGGTGAAAGGGCATGAGGATTTCATGGTCTATGTGGACAGTCCGCTTGCGGTGGAGGCGACCGGCATATTCCAGAAAAATGAGCACGACTGCTTTGACGAGGCGGCTATGGAGCTTGTAAGACAAGGAATCAACCCCATTGCTTTTCCGGGGCTTCGGCTGGCGATCACCAGCGAGGAATCCAAGGCGATCAACTTTGAGAACAAACCGAAAGTCATCATTTCTGCCTCCGGCATGTGTGAGGCGGGGCGTATCCGGCATCATCTGAAGCATAATCTCTGGCGGCAGGAGTGTACGATTCTGTTTGTAGGCTATCAGGCAGTGGGGACGCTTGGCAGGCATATTGTGGACGGTGCGAAAGAAGTGAAACTTTTCGGGGAACAGATCGAGATCCGCGCACAGATCATGAAGCTGATCGGTATGAGCGGACACGCGGACAAGAACGGACTGCTCCGGTGGATCAAAGGATTTGAGAAGAAACCGAAGAAAGTATTCGTGGTACACAGTGAAGATAGTGTGTGCAAACTGTTTACGGAATGTCTGAAAGCTGAGCATGGGATTGAGGCTTACGCGCCGTACAGCGGCACAAGGTTTGACCTGATCGATGGGACGTTCCTTTACGAGGCGGCACCGATCGCGGTTAAGAAGAAAACAAGAGGCATCTCCGATGTCTTCGCGAGGCTGCTTGCCAGCGGACAGAGGCTCATTGCTGTTATACATAAGAACGAGGGCAGTGCGAATAAGGATCTTGCGAAGTTTGCGGATCAGATTAATTCGTTGTGTGATAAATGGGATAAGACATGAAAAGAACATGAAGTTATACTAAGGCTGCAAAGGACGCAGCCTAAGTATAACTAAGTCATGTTCGTAAGAATGCCGCCTGTGGGCGGGCATTCTTACTGGGTGGTATAGGTTTTAGAGAAAAAAAGGATGAAATTGGTTATGAGTGCGGCGGATTGTATTTTTATTGATATGTGCAGGGATATTTTGGAGAATGGGACGAGTACGGAGGGGGAGAAGGTGCGTCCTCATTGGGAGGATGGGACTCCGGCATATACGGTGAAGAAGTTCGGGGTAGTTAACCGGTATGATCTGTCGCGGGAGTTTCCGATTATGACGCTGCGCAGGACGGCGCTTAAGAGCGCTACGGACGAAATGTTGTGGATATGGCAGCAGAAATCGAATAATGTCAATGATCTGCACAGTCATATATGGGATGAATGGGCGGATGAGGACGGGTCGATTGGTAAGGCTTATGGGTATCAGATGGGCGTGAAGCATCAGTACAAAGAAGGGATGATGGATCAGGTTGACCGGGTGATTTATGATCTGAAGAATAACCCTTTCAGCCGCCGGATCATGACCAATATCTATGTGCATCAGGATCTTCATGAGATGAATCTGTATCCCTGCGCCTACAGTATGACATTCAATGTGACGCAGAAGAAGGGGCATGGTAAGCTGACGCTCAATGCGATCTTAAACCAGCGGTCGCAGGATGTGCTCGCTGCCAATAACTGGAATGTCGTGCAGTATTCGGTGTTAGTGCATATGCTGGCGCAGGTATGCGGTATGGAAGTGGGAGAACTGGTTCATGTGATCGCGGATGCGCATATTTATGACAGGCATATCCCGATCATCAAGGAACTGATCGCGAGACCCGCCTATGATGCGCCGGCATTCTGGCTGAATCCGGAAGTGAAGGATTTCTATGGGTTTACGAGAAATGATGTGAAGGTGGAGAATTATGTGACGGGTCCGCAGATTGAGAATATACCGATTGCGATATAGCATGGATAGAATGTATGGGCAAGTCCGAAAACGGGCATTCTCCGCATTGATTTGAGATTCCGCGGAGCGGAATCATGGAGGATAGTATGAATTTAATCGTGGCAGTAGACAGCAACTGGGCGATCGGCTGTAAGAATAATCTGCTCGTCAGCATTCCGGCGGATCACAAATTTTTCCGGCAGGAGACCACGGGCAAAGTGGTGGTGCTTGGAAGAAAGACGCTTGAGACTTTTCCGCAGGGAATGCCTTTGAAGAACAGGACGAACATTATATTGTCCACCAATCCGGATTATCGGGTGAAGGACGCGATTGTTGTACACAGCAAGGAAGAACTTTTGAAGAAACTGAAAAGTTATCCGGACAAGGACATCTACATTATCGGTGGGGAGAGCGTTTACCGCATGATGCTTCCTTACTGCGATGTGGCGCATGTGACGAAGATCGACCATACATATGAGGCGGATGCTTATTTTCCGAATCTGGACGAGGCAAAGGAGTGGGAGATCACGGCGGACAGTGAGGAGCAGACCTATTTCGATATCGCATATGAGTTTGTAAAGTATGAGCGTAAGAAGCCGGAATGTTTGGTGCAGACAACGGAGGATGCAACGCTGCAGACGGCAGAGCGGTAAAATACAGACAGCGGAGCGCAGGGGATTAGAATTAAGGAAGGATAACAGTATGGGGCAGACCGAACAGGAAAGAGCAGTAAACAGAGAAGAGCAGGCGTCCACATTCATGCAGGCGAGAGAGCAGTTTGAGCAGAAGAACGTGGAGCTGGAAGAGGCGATCATTGCTGCGAAGAAGGCAAACAGCGCAAGGGATATTTTTCTGGCGAATATGTCTCATGAGCTTCGCACGCCGATCAACACGATTCTGGGATTAAACGAGTTGATTATCCGGGAGAGCCAGGAAGAGGCGATCAAGGAATATGCGTATGATATCAGACAGGCGGGAAGCATTCTGCTCACATTGGTCAGTGATATTTTGGATTTTACGAAACTGGAAGCCGGACAAATGGATCTTATGGAGGGAATCTATGATATCAGTTCCCTGCTTAATGATCTGATCAACGGCATCTCCATGCAGCTTCGCAAGAAAAAGCTGGAACTGAAACTGGATATCGCGAAGGATATTCCTTATAAATTATCGGGCGATGAGATCCATATCCGCCAGGTGATCTCCAATCTGTTGTCCAATGCCGTAAAATACACGGAAAAAGGGACGGTAACGCTGCATCTTGGCTGGCAGCAGATGTCGGCGGATGAGATCGAACTCAGAGTTTCTGTCAAAGATACCGGGGCAGGCATTAAGAAAACGGATATACCGAAACTGTTTGGAGTGTTCCAGCGGATGGATTCCACCGTCAGGAGCAAAAAAGACCGGACCAGGCTGGGACTTGCCATCACCAACAGACTGGTGGAAATGATGGGCGGCAGGCTGGAAGTGGACAGTGCTTACGGGAAAGGTTCGGAATTTTCTTTCAGTATCGTGCAGAAAGTGATGGATGACAAGCCTTTGGGTGATTTTGAGAAACAGTACTACGAGAGTCTGCATGGGATGGACAATTATAAGCAGAAGTTTATCGCACCCATGGGAAGGATACTGGTCGTTGACGACAATGCCATGAATCTGGCGGTGGCGCAGGGACTGCTCAAACAGACGAGACTGCAGGTTGATGTGGCGAGCAGCGGCGAGGAATGTCTGGAGCTTATCAAGCGCAAACCATACCATCTGATCTGTCTGGATCATATGATGCCGGTGATGGACGGCGTGCAGACGCTTCATGCGATCAAGGCGCTTGAGGGAAATCCTTCGGCGGACGTGCCGGTGATCGCGCTGACGGCAAACGCAGTGGCGGGAGCAAGGGAGTTTTATTTAAACGAGGGATTTCAGGATTATCTGACGAAACCGATCGATGCGGACAAGTTTGAGAATATGCTGATCGAATATCTTCCCGATAACGTGGTCTATCTGACGCATCCGCAGGACATGGAACGCGATTACGTAAGGGAGGAGGCGGGGACGGCATTGGATATCCAGGAGAGCCAGCTTTATGTGATTGGTCTTAATATCCGCAACGGACTCAAATATATGGGCGGCGACAAAGCGCTCTATGGCAAAGTGCTCCATGACTTCCATTTAATCTTACAGGAGAAGGAAGAGTCGCTGCGTAATTTCCTAAAGAAAGGCGATATGCCGGGATATGCGATTATCGTCCATTCCTTAAAGGGCAATGCGCGCAATGTAGGCGCCGACGGTCTTGCCGATGAAGCGTTTGAGCTGGAGAAAATGAGCAAGGCAGGACGCTTGGAGGATGTGGAAGTCCGCTCGCCGATTTTATTCAATATGATGAAGAATATGCGCAACAGCTTAAAAATATATCTGGATAACGAGGCGCAGGCTGAGGCGGAAGGGGTAAGCGAGACATCGAAGGAAAAGGAGATTCTGACGATCACGGACGAAGAGTGGAAGAAAGCGCTGCAAGAGCTTGCCGAACGTCTGGATGATTTTGACGGGGACAGTGTCAATGAAAAACTGGAAGAACTTAAGCGGTATGACCGTCCAGAGTCGGATAAGAAGATGCTTCGCCTGTGTGAGAAGGCGGTCAGGGATTACGCTTATGATGTTGCTCTGGAAGTGGTCAATGCGGTAATGTGATATTGTGGGCGGAAAATATGTAACAGTTCAGCCATGCCATTCATAATTTGCCAGAATATACATTATGCACAAAAGATTTACGAGTTGGCTGGCAAATTATTCATGTCGGGCGTCCGCCCTATAGAAATGATTGTACAACTTGCCTTTAGTGAGCAAGCTCCCACAGACAAGTTGTACAATCATTTCTGCATGGCTGAACTGTTACGAAAATATTGCGGCACGGGAATCGTATCTTGACTTTTGAAGATAAAGGTATAATATTAAAAAAGAATAGCAAGGTTGCACTTGGGGAAAAGGAGCGAGGAGAAGATGGAAAAAAAGAACATAGACTGGGCAAATCTGGGGTTTAGTTATCAGGAGACGGACAAGAGGTTCGTAGCTAATTATAAAAACGGGGCATGGGATGAGGGCGTACTCGTGTCCGATGCAAATATTGTAATCAATGAATGCGCCGGGGTGCTACAGTATGCGCAGACATGTTTTGAGGGTATGAAGGCGTATACGACGGAAGACGGGCGCATCGTGACTTTTCGTCCGGACTTGAATGCGCAGCGTATGGAAGATACCTGTAAAAGACTGGAGATGCCGGTATTTCCGAAGGAGCGTTTTGTACAGGCTGTAGTGGATACGGTGGCGGCGAACGAGGCGTATGTGCCGCCTTACGGTTCGGGTGCGACGTTATATATCCGCCCTTTTATGTTCGGAAGTTCCGCCGTGATCGGCGTAAAACCTGCGGATGAATACCAGTTCCGGGTGTTTACCACGCCGGTAGGCCCTTACTTTAAAGGCGGTGTGAAACCTCTGACCATCAAGGTAAGTGATTTCGACAGAGCCGCGCCGCATGGCACAGGACATATCAAAGCGGGGCTTAATTATGCCATGAGCTTACATGCCATCGTGACGGCACATGCGGAAGGATATGATGAGAATATGTATCTGGATGCGGCGACCAGAACGAATGTGGAGGAGACGGGCGGCGCGAATTTCCTGTTTGTGACGAAAGATAACAAAGTCGTGACACCGAAGTCCGGCAGTATCCTTCCCTCGATCACGAGACGCTCGCTGATGGTGGTTGCCAAAGACTATCTCGGTCTGGAAGTGGAAGAGAGGGAAGTAGTGTTTGAGGAAGTGAAAGATTTCGCGGAGTGCGGTCTGTGCGGTACGGCAGCAGCGATTTCCCCAGTAGGCAAGATTGTAGACCATGGCAAAGAGATCGAGCTGCCCAGCGGTATGAGTGAGATGGGACCAATCACCAAGAAATTGTATGATACACTGACAGGTATCCAGATGGGACGCATCGAAGCTCCTGAGGGCTGGATTCATGTGATCAAATAAAGTTAAGAAACAGGGGGATTAAGTTGAAATGTTTTTTGCATGCAATTTAATCCTTTTTAAAATGGAGACGGAATGAGTACATCAATAAGGGAAAAATACCCATACTTATATGAGACACATCTGCACACGTCAGAGTCCAGCGCATGCGCGAGAAGCACGGGACAGGAAATGGCGAGGGCTTGTAAGGAATACGGTTACAGCGGTATTTTCGTGACAGACCATAACTGGGGCGGTAATACTGCCGTGGACAGGAGTCTTCCATGGGAACAGTGGGTGGATACGTTTGCGCTTGGCTATGAACATGCCAAGGAGGAGGGAGAACGGATTGGACTAGATGTTTTTTTCGGATACGAAGCGGGATACCAGGGAACGGAGTTTTTGATTTATGGGATTGATCCTGCGTGGATGAGGGTACACCCACAGCTTCTGACGATCGATGTGGAAGAACAGTACCGGCTTGTGCATGAGGCGAGCGGCATGGTGATACATGCCCATCCTTTCCGGGAAGAGGCTTATATTCCGGCGGTGCGCCTGTATCCCGAATGGGTGGACGGCGTGGAAGGAATCAACGCCACCCATTCCAACTCAAAAAGCGGCGGACACAACGATCCGGCATTCGATGTGAAGGCGGTCGCTTACGCCCGTGAGCATGCCCTGCCTATGAGTGCAGGTTCGGATATCCATGGAGTGCATCTGTTCGGTGGTGGGATCGCTTTTCGTAGAAAGCTCACATCGGCGGCGGATTATATCCATGCGCTGCTTTCGGGGGAAGATTATGTGCTGACCAACGGGGAAGTGTGGTATGATAAGTTTGGGAATGTCATACAATGATATCGTGGAAGGAATCAAAATATATGACCAGAAACAGATGGAAAAATTTGGCGGGGTTATTGCTGGCGGCGGTCATGGCGGCGGCAGGCGTGACAGGATGTGGAAATAAGGATAATGTCAGTACGAAAGTAGTCCTTACCACCGGGTTCAATAAGGACGAAGTGTTTCGGATCGAGACGAGCGCATGTACATTGCCGGAAATCATGGTGTATCTGACCAATATTCAGAACCGGTATGAAAGCGTGTACGGGACGGAAATATGGAACACGAACGTAGACGGCGTGACGTTGGAGCAGAATGTCAAGGATATTGCGCTTGCCCAGATCGCCCGCATCAAAACGATGAATCTGATGGCGGGAAGATATGAAGTGGAGCTTAGTGATGAGGAAAAAGCACAGGTAGAAAATGCGGCAAACACTTATTACAGTTCGCTGAACGATACCGAGATCGAGCAGATGGGTGTGTCTGAGGAAACGATCAGCGAGTTGTATGCGGAATTTGCGCTGGCAGAAAAAGTGTATCAGTATACGATCAAGGACATTAATCCGGAGATCAGCGACGATGAGGCGCGGACGATCACGGTACAGCATATTCTGGTCAAAACTTATGCACTGGACGGTACCGGCAAGAAGATCGAGTATACGGAACAGGCGAAAAGAAAGGCTTATGAAGAGGCGTGTGAGGCGCTTGAGCTGGCAAAGGAAGGGGAAGATTTCGACGAGCTGATCCGGCGTTACAGCGAGGATGATAAGGCGACGTACTCTTTCGGCAAGGGAGAGATGGAAGAGGCTTTTGAGACGGCGGCTTTTAATCTCGGCAAAGATGAGATCAGCGACATTGTGGAGACGGAATTTGGATATCACATCATCAAATGCCTGAACACTTTCAATAAAGATGAGACGGATGCCAACAAGACTAAGATCGTCGATCAGAGAAGGGCGGAGGCGTTTGGACAGGAGTACGACGCTTATGTGGCGACGCTGACCAGAAACCTGAATGAAGAATTGTGGGACGGCGTGGGATTTATACACGATGAAGCGGTGAAGACCATGGATTTCTTCGATGTGTATACGGAGTATTTCGGGAGCTAAAAACGCAGTTTAGAAAAAGTTTAGAATTATGCAAACATGCATAAAATGGGCACAAAACGGAAATTATTAGCACTCAATCAGATTGAGTGCTAATTTTGTCTTGACTTCTTATTTTTGGAGTATTAAACTATGCACTAGATGGAAAACCCCGTGCACAAGGGATATATAATAGGAAAATAGGAAGAAAGGAACGTGACAAAATGGCAGCGAAACATGGTAACTTATCAATTAACAGCGACAATATTTTTCCGATCATCAAGAAGTGGTTATATTCCGATCATGACATCTTTTTCCGTGAATTGATCTCCAACGGATGCGATGCGATCACGAAGTTGAAGAAACTTGATATGATGGGCGAGTATACCTTGCCGGACGGCTATAAGGCGAAAATACAGGTGATCGTAAATCCCGAAGAGAAGACTTTGAAAGTAATCGATAACGGTCTCGGTATGACGGCACAGGAAGTTGAAGAGTATATTAACCAGATCGCTTTTTCCGGCGCGACGGACTTTATCGAGAAATATAAGGACAAGGCAAACGAAGACCAGATCATAGGACATTTCGGTCTGGGATTTTATTCTGCATTCATGGTGGCGGACGAGGTGCATATCGACAGCCTGTCTTACCAGACGGACGCACAGGCAGTACATTGGGAGTGTGATGGCGGCACGGAATTTAATATGGAAGATGGTACGCGAACTGAGGTCGGCACGGAGATTACGCTCTATATTAACGAGGACTGCTTAGAGTTCTGCAATGAGTATAAGGCGAAAGAAGTCATCAAGAAATATTGTTCTTTTATGCCTACAGAGATCTATCTTTCCAAGGCGAACAGCACAGAGACGCAGATCATCAAGGAAGATGAGAAGCTGGATACGGATGAGGTCGTTGAGGAGATCAAGAAGGAGAAAGAAGAAGACGAGCAGAAGTTAAAGATCAAGAAGCGTCCCGAATTGCTTAATGAGACGACGCCTCTCTGGACAAAGCATCCGAACGAGTGTACCAAGGAAGAATATCTGGAATTTTACCGCAAGGTATTCCAGGATTACAAGGAACCGCTTTTCTGGATACACTTAAATATGGATTATCCTTTTAATATGAAAGGTATCCTCTACTTCCCGAAGATCAATATGGAATATGAATCGATCGAGGGAACGATCAAATTGTATAACAATCAAGTGTTTATTGCGGATAATATCAAGGAGGTCATTCCGGAGTTCCTGCTTTTGTTAAAAGGCGTGATTGACTGTCCCGACCTGCCGTTGAATGTGTCCAGAAGTGCGCTGCAGAACGACGGATTTGTGAAAAAGATCAGCGAATACATCACGAAGAAGGTTGCGGATAAATTGTCCGGCATGTGCAAGACCGAGAAGGAAGAGTATGAGAAATACTGGGATGATATCAGTCCTTTCATCAAGTTTGGCTGCTTAAAAGATGACAAGTTCTGTGAGAAAATGACGGATTATATTCTTTTCAAGAACTTGGATGGCGAGTATATGACGCTTCCGGAATGCCTGGAAGTCAATAAGATCGATCCCGACGAGGCAGCGGAAAACGCAGACGCGGTCGATGAGAACGGTGGGAAAGCCGAGGCGGAAGTAGTCGATGGAGATGGCGGGAAAGCCGAGGCGGACGCAGTTGATGAGAACGGTGAGAAAATCGAGGCGGAAGTAGTTGATGGGGATGGCGCGAAAGCTGGGGCGGACGCAGTCGATGAGAACGGTGAGAAAGTAGAAGCCGAAGTCGTTGACGAGAATGGCGAACCTGTCACAGAAGCCGAGGAAGCTGTGGAAGAGAAGAAAGAGAAAGTCATCTACTATGTGACTGACGAGAAGCAGCAGAGCCAGTATATCAACATGTTTAAGGCGGCGAAGATGGACGCGGTTGTACTGTCGCACAATATTGACCAGCCGTTTGTGTCCCAGCTTGAGGCGAAGAATGAGGGCATTAAGTTCCAGAGAATTGACGCGGATTTGACAGACGTGTTTAAGGCGAAAACTTCCAAGAAAGCCGAGAAAGAGATGGAAGAGCAGGCTGAGGCGGTTGCCAAGCTGATGAAGAAAGTCCTCAAGAAAGACGCGATCAAGGTGAAGATCGAGAAATTAAAGAATAAGAAGATTTCTTCCATGATCACGCTGTCTGAGGAGACCCGCAGAATGCAGGATATGATGAAGATGTACTCGATGTCCGGCATGGATATGGGCGGCTTCGGCAAAGAGGGTGAGACACTGATTCTGAATGCGAACCATCCGTTGGTACAGTATGTGCTGGAACATCAGGACGGGGAGAATGTGAAGATGATCTGCGAGCAGCTCTACGATCTTGCCCTGTTGCAGCAGGCACCGCTGGAACCCGATGCGATGACGAAGTTCGTGGCGAGAAGCAATGAGATTATGATGTTGCTGACGAAATGAGTTATGTAAACTTAAAAAGAAGTGGACTTTGCTATGGGGCAGGGTCCATTTCCTTTTTGGGTTGTATTTATAATTAAGTTTATCTTGTAATGAAAAAAGAATGTGGTACAATTTTTTTAATTCAGCTTTCAGATTAAGAGAAAGGCAGATTCAATATGAGCAAAATATTTCACAAGGCAGTTACATATGGCGTGTGCATCGCGCTGGCGGCAGCTCTTACCGGCTGCGGCAGTGGGGATTCGGG
>JAMPGN010000077.1 GCA_023663915.1 Eubacterium sp.
CGGTTGCGTCCGGTATCACAGCTTACACCGGAATGCTTAGAAAATCCATTCGACGTAACCCGACACAAGAGAACTTTTTGTGCAATCTGCCTTCACAACCTATATTGGTAAACCTTTTAATACCCAAATCCTTTAGAATAAAAACACAGACTACACTCATTTGCGAGATTCACTTCGCGAACCTGAAGTAAGCATAGAAATTTCCTACAACATAAAAAGAGACACAGCTCATCACCATGTCCCCTAAATCATTTCTGCACTTTTCTGCCGATTAAGCGTTTTTTCATAAGATAAAACAGCTCCGCCAATCCCTTATTTCAGATTCGCCTTCGCAAGCTCCGCCAACGTCGTAAACCCTGCCGCGTCATTGACTGCCATCTCCGCCAACATCTTCCGATTCATATCCACGCCCGCATTCTTCAAGCCGTACATAAATCTGCTGTAAGATAAGCCATTCATTCTTGCCGCCGCGTTGATACGGGCGATCCACAACTGTCTGAACTGGCGCTTTCTCTCTTTTCTTCCTGCGTAAGAAGATGCCAGCGCCCTCATTACGGACTGTTTTGCCACTCTATACTGTTTCGATCTCGCACCCCTGTATCCCTTCGCGAGTTTTAATACTCTATTATGTTTCTTTTTGGCGTTTACACCGCCTTTAATTCTTGCCATGTCTTTGTCCTCCTTATGACCCGAAAATTTCTCTTATACCATGTTTCCGATACACCCACTGCAAAGAATACCGTCCTTTGGCATCCTCTTGTATGGGACATAGAGTTTCTTAAGAAGCGTCCTCTGACGCCTTAGAAAATCTTCCCATACTTATTTCAGATAAGGCAAAATCTTCTTCATATTCTTAACGTTTGACGCATCTGTCATAGTCGGCTTTCTAAGATTTCTCTTGTTCTTAGTAGTCTTTTTGGTTAAGATATGGCGTTTATAGGCTTTATTTCTTTTCAACTTACCCGTTCCGGTTACTTTAAAACGTTTTGCAGCCGACCTGCTTGTCTTCATTTTTGGCATTTCAAAATTCCTCCTATATTAATAAATTTGTGAGATATCAATCCAAGATATCAGTCTATTTCAACTAAGCAGCTATCGCTTCTCAGCTAAAAACATGGTCATACTCCTGCCCTCTACCTTCGGTGCCTTATCCACGACCGCAATATCAGAAAGCGCCTCCGCAACATCATCCAAAATATGTTTGCTGTTATTCATATGCGTCATCTCACGTCCGCGGAAACGAAGCGTGATCTTCACACGATCCCCTTTGCTGATGAACTTTCTGGCAGCATTGATCTTCGTATTCAGATCGTTGGTATCAATATTGGGAGACAGACGAATCTCCTTGATCTCAACCGTCTTCTGTTTCTTCTTTGCCTCTTTTTCTTTTCTGGTCTGCTCATACTTGAACTTGCCATAGTCCACGATCTTACATACCGGCGGCTTTGCTGTCGGGGCAATCTTCACCAGATCCACGCCCGCTTCCTCTGCTAGCTTCAAAGCATCCCTTGAGGACATAATACCAAGCTGTTCGCCGTTCTCGCCAATCACACGCACTTCTTTGTCTCTAATCTGTTCGTTAATGAATAAATCGCTAATGGTTCTTCCCTCCATAAGAAAATAATTAAAGTGGATAGCATAACTATCCACTTATCAATTCATTCTATTCAGACTTATACACTCTACCATAGTGGCAGACTTAAATATTAAGCCTTGAATTATGAACGCTTGCGAACCCAATCGTTGCAAGGTGAGAGTGGATACTCTGCTTGATTTCTATGCTCTCGCACGTCTGATAATATAACACAGGATTTCGGGTGTGTCAACTGATTTTCTGAAAAAACTTTGCGCCCTAAAAACTTTGTGCCTCTACATCCTTTGCGTCAAACTTCTTCGCTATCCTATTGTATGCATTCTTCAAAAATCCGATACAATTCCCGATTCAGCCCTCTGACCACATCGATATCCATCTTGTCAACTTCCCTGTCATAAGTCATGACACCATTGATCTCCGACTCGATATCGCTGACCTGCGTATAAATGGCAGCGGACAATCCGCGCTCCACATTCTGGAAAACATCTTCCTCGATCAGTTTCTTATATCCGTCAGTTAACGCCTCGGCAGAAGAATAATGTTTGTAACCAAACTTTTTCGTGCACGCGATATGTCCGCTCACCGGATAGGCATAACCGCCATATTCCGTGAGCGCAACCACCCTATCCTTCTGTGGCGTGAACGAAAGGGTTCGGTTGTAATTATGGATGCTATACATGTCTCCACCCTTCTGGTCAAACCAGCCGCACGCCTGATTGATCAGACGGCTCTTATCCAGTCCGCGCAGCCTGTCCGTGATCTTTGCAGCATCGAACTGTCCCCACCCCTCGTTAAAGGGAACCCATGCGGCAATGCAGGGATGATTGTAAAGATGCTTCACCATTCCCGCCAGATCACGGCAGTACTGTCTCCTGCCTTCCCTGTCCGTGCGCTTGAATCTCCGATAATTGCTGTCGGACATTTCCCGCGCGATGCTGTCGGAAAAATTCGCAATCCCCGCCACGAATGCCATATTGTATACACCGCCGCCGTTCGGCATATCCTGCCATACAACCATTCCGATCCGGTCGCAGTGATAATAAAACCTGTCCGATTCCACCTTGACATGCTTGCGGATCGTATTGTATCCCATTTCCTTCTGTTTCTCGATATCGTAGATCAACGCCTCATCACATGGCGGCGTCATCAAACTTTCCGGCCAATACCCCTGATCGAGCAGCCCGTTGAAAAAGTATGGCTTATTATTCAGGAAAAACCGCAAAACGCCTTTTGCATCCCTGCCCGTCGAGACCTTCCGCATTCCAAAATAAGAAGTAACCTCATCTTTTCCAAATGTAATTCGCACATCATAGAGAAAAGGATCTTCCGGCGACCATGAACGAAATCCATCCAGTCTAATGATACAGTCTTTCCCTTTCTCTGCCCGCGCCTGCGCTACGATCCTGCCATTATCCATGATGGTGATATCGGCTGTCGGACGCTCGACCTGCAATCCGCTGTCAGTTTTATTATTTCCTATATCATCCGCTTTACGATCTGCCGCCCCGTAACCTCCATCACCAATATTGTTTTTATCTGTGCAGCCGCCCGACTCTTTGATCCGTATCCTCACCACACCCTCATCATAGAGCGGCGTGATCTTCACCCACTCAATGTACTCTTCCTCCACGCTCTCCATCCACACCGTCTGCCAGATTCCGCTCTGCGGCGTATAGAAAAGTGAGTTCAAAATTCCATGGTTCGAGAGCTTCTGTTTTCCTCTCGCATGAGGTTTCTGCTCCGTCTCGTCCGTGACACGAAGCGTCAACACATTTTCTTCCTGCAATGCGTCTGTCACATCAAAATGAAAAGGGAGATATCCGCCCTTATGCTGCCCGACCGCGATTCCGTTTAAAAACACCTCGCACTCCTGATCGACTGCGCCAAAGTGAAGAATCACGCGGCTCTTTACAAATCCTTCCGGAAGCCGGAAAACTCTGCGGTAATGCAGATGCATTCCCGGCCTGAGCACTTCTTCCACCCCGGACAAAACCGTCTCCGGTGAAAAAGGAACCAGAATCTTTCTGTCGTATTCATCCGGCTGTATCTCGGAAAAGGAGCTGATACAGCAGTCCCACTCCCCATTCAGATTCAAATAACTGTCCCGCACAAGATTCGGCCGCGGATATTCCTGCCATACCGATTCTTTATCCAAATTTCTTCCCCATCTGCTGAATAATTGCGTCATGTTCCCTTTCACCTGTTCTTTCCAATTCTGCCGCCCTAATGACTTGCATAATTCAATCTACGCTGTGTCTTTTCAGACAAAACATCACATCCTACCCGTTATATCCTGCGCCGTTTTATTCTATTTCATAAATTGTAACAGAAAAAAATATAATTTCATAGTATCTTATCCAAGATTATACAAGAAACCACACCCTATATTTTGCGTCCTCATTCCGAAAGACATCAACTTATATGAAACATTCACTATCTTTTCCGAAACTCTTATGATACAATAGACGAGATGTATAGATGTGCACTTTTTTTCAAAAAAATAATCACATCAAACAAACCATGCTCTAAAGCATTTATCACACTTATGGAGGACAGACATGAAACTAAACTATAAACGAACGGTTTTGATCGGCTTGGCATTTCTATCCATCTCGGCTTTCTGGCAGATGTATGACAATATCATTCCGCTGATTCTGAAAAATTCATTCAACCTTGGCGAGACCATCACCGGGGTCATCATGGCAGCAGACAATATCTTAGCACTGTTCCTGCTTCCATTTTTCGGCTCGCTCTCTGACCGGACAGATACGAAGATTGGGAAACGAATGCCTTTCATCTTAACCGGAACGGCTCTGGCGGTTATTTTTCTTCTGATCCTGCCTGTGGCAGACCGCAGCCGGAATCTTTTCCTATTTATTACGGTCCTGTTCCTGACGCTTCTCGCGATGGGACTCTACCGCTCGCCATCGGTCGCGCTGATGCCCGACTTAACACCGAAACCGCTTCGCAGCAAAGGCAATGCGGTCATCAACCTTATGGGAGCCGTCGGCGGGGTTTACTCGCTGATCATGATACGCCTTTTGGTCGGAAGCGGAACAACGCCCGACTATTTTCCACTGTTTCTTTCCATTGCACTACTGATGGTGATCTGTATCGCGATTCTTTTTCTGACGATCAAAGAAAAGGAAACTCCACCGGAAATGGACGAGGATGAAGAGACAAAAGATTCCGAGGCAGGCGCAGGTTCCGCACTTCCGCCGGATGTGAAACGAAGCCTTGTTTTCATGCTGCTATCGATCGCTCTGTGGTTTATCGCCTACAATGCAGTCACTACCGCTTTTTCCCGCTATGCGACACATGTATGGGGAATGGAAAACGGCGGCTACGCCAACTGTCTGATGGTGGCTACCGTTGCCGCGATTATCAGCTATATTCCGATCGGCGCGCTCTCCAGCCACATCGGACGCAAGAAAACGATTCTGATCGGTGTCGCGCTGTTGACGTTCTGCTATCTGTGCGCTTCTTTTTATAATAGCTATCATGTGTCGATGAACATCTTTTTCGGCATCATCGGTTTTGCATGGGCGGCAATCAACGTCAACTCTTTCCCGATGGTGGTGGAGATCGCCTCGTCGGGAGATGTGGGCAAATATACCGGATACTATTATACGTTTTCGATGGCGGCACAGGTGTTCACGCCAATTCTTTCCGGATACCTGTTGGAGCATGTCTCCTACCGCACGTTGTTCCCATATTCCGTGTTTTTCTCCGTCATGGCATTTCTGACAATGCTGATGGTAAAACATGGCGATTCCAAACCGCAAAAGAAGGGAAGTATGTTAGAGAATTTCGATGTGGACGACTAATCTCTATTTAACACGGATCGTAGCCGCGCTCGCTTCATACTCTTCCATACGGTCATAGTCTCCGGTCTGGGAGTATGTGATCATATAGCTTTTGTCCGCATTGATGGCGTACTCAAGCTGTGTGATCTCGATCTGATTCACCTGATAGCGGCACCGGATGCGAAAAGCCGGATAGCCGCTGACCTCAATATTCTCAAAATTGTCTACTGTGACCTCAATATCCTCTCCGTATGCTTCCCGAAGGCTTTCCTGCATCTGTTCCTTGAACGCCTCCTCTGTCAGCAGCTGCAACGCAATATCCTGCTCCATTGCTGTATAGTAGATCGTAGATGCGTCGAGAGGATACCGCCCGGTCACATACATTCCCGCCATCTCTTCCGATTCCTCGAAGCCTTCCGGCAAGTCAAAAGTACATCTCTTGGTGGAGCGTTTCGGTTCGATCACCGACGTATCCAGATGATTCTCCTCAAGAAGCTGTTCGGTCAGTTCAATGCGCGTCTCATCGTCGATCTCCATCTGCGCACGGGATAGATTAAGTTCGGATGTCTCTTCGGTTGCTTCTTCGGCTACGTTCTGTTCCTTCTCTTCCGCTGCTTCTGCCTGTGCATCTGAAACAGTTCCGCCTGCTACACCATCTTCCAATTCCGCGCCTGCTGCCTGCAATTCTTCTGTCTGTAACTCTTCTGTCTGCAATTCTTCTGCCTGTGCGCCTGCACCAGTCTGCACTGCCTCATCCTGTCCGCACGCCGCTAGAAAAAAAACGGTTCCCGCCGCTGCTACAAATCCCTTGATACGGTTACTGCCACTATACCTTGTCTGATTTCTCAACCTATGTACCTCTTTCCAGCTTAATTCACTATTCTATATTATATCTGCCCTATGTTATACTTGCCATATGCACAGACTTCTTTAACCCATATTCTATCACGGTATCACAATCTGCCTTCACAACTTATCTTATAAATTTTTTTGACATCCGAATCTTTTTTATATTCCCCAAAATACAGTATGCCCCTCTCCGAAGAACATACTGTACTCTCGTCAAACATATACTTCGTTTTATCATCCTGCCGCCATAGGAGCGTTGCCGGAATCTACTGCGCCTCCTTGAAAGTCGCACACTCTGTCCCGTAGCAGTTGCATGCACCGCCGCCCCTGATATCCACATGCTCGGCATGGCATTTATAGTTACTATTATACACACATTTGACCGCTTCGCAATCGATACTGATCGTTCTGCAAGGATGTGCCAGCGAACTGGTGTAAGAGCCTTCCCTTCTCTGCGCAAAACTCTCGCAGCATGTATCGGTACAGCAATCCGCATGTGTGCCGCCCACCATGATATCGCCCTTGCAACAGTACTTGTCCTTATTGTAGGAACAATTATCTACTCCACATTTTAACTCAGCCATAATAACCTCCATTCTTGCCCCGTCTGCAAACCTGCACACTGACTCTCTGATACAAGGTTATTATTGCCTTCCCACCGAAACTTTATACAGATTAAACCAATATCTTTCCAGGAGATAACTGCCCGTCTCTTCGATCTCCATTCCCTGCTCCGACCACTCCTTGACAATGTCATCCCTGCTGTTGAAACTGCCGACAAACCAGACATTTCTGCCTTTCTCACACCACTCTTTGATCATCTGAACCTCTTCCACAACATGATACGGTCTGATGATATCCTGAATCAAAGCTTCCGGTGTCCCGCACCAAAGATAGCTCTGCGCGTCCGGATCAATATAATAGGAAGTGACCGCCTGAACCTGATCAAAATTATAAATGACAATATCGTCCGGCGCAATGGAAGATAATGCCTTTTCGGTCTCTTTCATGAGAAGGATTTTATATTCTTCTTCTCCCATAAATGCCCGGTAATTGCGCAGACCGATTATAGCTATGCCAAAAATGACCGCAACCAAAAAAATTTTTACCACTTTATTCTTTGCTTTTTTTCGTTCGGGAATGCCTGTCGTTGATTTACATAACATAATTGTTCCCAGCATATGATCCAAATTCACTGCAAATCCCAGCCAGAAACACCCTAATGCCGGAATCATATACCGATAGACGAAAATCGGACGAACCCCAAAGGAAGCTGCAAATCCAAACAATACCAGACCTGCGAGCACTCCAATTCCCGCTGCGGCAAACAGGAAGCGTGTTTTATATTTTTCATATGTTCCTGCTTCATTTTCCACCGTTGCTTCTGCATTCAAATTTATACTTTGCTTTTCATTCCGTAATATGCTTCGCCTTATTCTTTGCGCTGAATTTTGCGAATTTTTGTGATTTTGTATACCATTATGGTATAGTTTTATAAACTCATACACAAATACCAACACATAAGCCGCAAACAGCACCACCGCCAAAATGATATTCAAAACTTCATTCGTAAATGCGGGCTTCATGAGAAACTTCACACAGCCGCCCAATGAACGCCACGTCAACGGAAGTATCCAATAATTCTCATTTACCGCCGTAATCTGTCCAAACAGTGCATAGAGCCACGGAATATATCCCACGATCGAAACCGCCACACAGACCAGCCACTCTCTGATCCTGCCCCGGTCTTTTCTCAAAAATACAACCAGCACGTAGAGATAGACCATGATTACCGCGACACAGGCAAAGTACTGTGTGTAGGCAGCAGCCAGCCCATAGCATACCAAGGCAGCCGCATGTAACCGCCGCAATCTCTCTCTGCTGCTTTGTCCTGCGCTTTGCCCTACATTTTGACTTATATTTTGCCCTACATTTTGTCCTATATTTTGCTCTGCGTTTTGTTCTATCTTTTCTCTTACGTCACAGCATGTAACGATTCCATATGCATGAAGAAAAGCCGCCGTCACAAACAGAAGCGCCCAACTATACATCCGCACTTCCACCGTATATGCACTAAGCTGCGGCATGGATATGGTGCAGAAGAGAAACAGCCCGCCAGTAAAAATGCCAAATCTTCTGCGGATAAACGTTACACTGTAAAGGAACAGGATAAAATACGGCAAAACCGAGACCATCTTAGCAATCACGACAGGGTTTGTCTGCGTCGATATAAGTTTACATAAGTCTACCAAGAATTTTACAATACAATAATACAGCGGCGGATGCACATCCCGTGCCGTGAATGCAATTAAATCACCGTAGGAATGTTTTATCATTCCCACGGTGAATAATTCATCATACCAGATGTCGCTGCTAAAACATAACATCAGGCTTTTGCACAGCATGATTACACTGATTCCCAGAAAGAGATATCCTATGCCATCCCTTACGGATATTTTGGGTTTCCTATCCATATTACTTCTTCTCTTCCTGCGGTATTTCCTGGCGAATTTCCTTCGTCCGGATCTCCTTGCAGATCTCGTCAATAAACTCCTGTAACGGCTTCACGCCTTCATCACCCGCATAGCGGCTTCTGACAGACACCGTCTGATCTTCCGCCTCCTGTGCGCCGACTACGAGCATGTATGGCACTTTTGCAAGCCTCGCCTCGCGAATCTTGAATCCAATCTTTTCCGAGCGGTTGTCAACCGTCACGTCGATATCATTTCTTGCCAGTTCTTTTCTGACCTTTTCTGCATACTCCTCATATTTTTCGGAAATAGGCAGTACGCGAACCTGCTCAGGACACAGCCATGTCGGGAACTTGCCCGCATATTTCTCGATCAACCAAGCCAGCGTTCTCTCATAGCAGCCGAGTGAAGTCCTATGGATAATACCGGGACGCACCCTGTCACCGTTCTGGTCGATATAATACATGTCAAACTGCTCCGCAAGCAGGGCATCCCACTGAATCGTAATCATGGTATCCTCTTTGCCGTATACGTTCCTCGCATTGATATCCACTTTGGGACCATAGAAAGCCGCCTCACCCACATCTTCCACAAAAGGAAGATCGAGTTCTATCAAAATGTCACGGATATGCGCCTCTGTCTCGTTCCATACTTCCGGCTCGCCAATGTATTTGTCGGGATTTTCCGGATCCCACTTGGACAGATGCCATGTGATGTCTTCCAGAAGTCCCAAGGTTGACATAACATATTTTGCAAGAGCGATACAGCCCTTGAACTCTTCCACCATCTGATCCGGTCTTACGATCAAATGTCCCTCCGAGATCGTAAACTGGCGCACACGGGTCAGACCATGCATCTCACCGGAATCTTCGTTTCTAAATAATGTAGATGTCTCGCCATACCGGAGCGGCAGATCACGGTAGGAATGCTGTGTATTTTTATAACAATAATACTGGAATGGACAGGTCATCGGGCGAAGCGCAAACACCTCTTTGTCCTTCTCTTCATCACCGAGCACAAACATGCCATCCTTGTAGTGATCCCAGTGTCCGGACATCTTGTACAGGTCGCTCTTTGCCATAAGCGGGGTCTTCGTTCTCACATATCCCCACTCCTTGTCCTCCAAGTCCTCAATCCAGCGCTGTAACTTCATGACCATCTTCGTGCCTTTCGGCAAAAGAAGCGGTAAGCCTTGTCCAATCACGTCCACCGTGGTAAACAGTTCCATCTCGCGCCCCAGCTTATTGTGGTCGCGGCGTTTGATGTCTTCTAAATGCTCCAGATACGCTTCGAGTTCCTCTTTTTTCGGAAAGGCGGTTCCGTAAATACGCTGTAACTGCGCTTTGTTGGAATCGCCGCGCCAGTATGCCATAGAGGAAGAGATCAACTTGTAAGCCTTGATATTCTTGGTGCTCATCAGATGCGGTCCGGCGCACAAGTCCACAAATCCGCCCTGATCGTAGAAGGAAATCTCCGCATCTTCCGGCAGGTCACGAATCAATTCCACCTTGTAAGGCTCACCCTTCTCTTCCATAAACTTGATTGCCTCGGCTCTCGGCAGGGTAAACCGTTCAATCTTGTGTCCTTCTTTGATGATCTTCTTCATTTCCGCCTCTAACTTATCCAAGTCTTCCCTAGAAAAAGGCGCCGCATCGAAATCATAGTAGAACCCTTCCTCGATCGCTGGTCCGATCGTCACTTTTGCATCGGGGAAAAGCCTTTTCACCGCCTCCGCCAGAACATGTGACGCGGTATGGCGGATCACCTTAAGCCCCTCGGCATCGTTAGCCGTCAGAATACTCAGACTACAATCTTTGTCGATGACCGTCCTTAAGTCCTCGACTTTCCCGTCCACCTCTCCGGCGCACGCCGCACGGGCGAGTCCCTCAGAAATATCCAGGGCGATATCGTAGATGCTCATCGCCTGTACATATTCTTTGACCGAACCATCTTTCAATGTGATTTTCATAATGTTTCCTCCTTCTTTCTTGCTTTCTTTCATTCTATTCTTCCGTCTGTCCTTCCAAACCGTTGTGCGCTTATTCCTGCTCCCGCCTGTCTGCATCGTCAGCAGGAGTATCATTGCCGGCATTGTTGTTAATGTTCCCATTGTTATTCCCGTTGTTGCTGGCGATGCTGATCCCGTGCGTCAAAGGCGCCGTTAGGAGTCCGATACAGATCCCTGCCAACAGGCAAATCGTACCAATTAAGAAATAATCCAATGTCGTGAGGGTAAGTTCTCCTTTCATAAGTTCAACGACCTTTTCTTTTACTTCGGTCGCTTTTTCTTTTACCTTGGTTGTCTTTTCTTTGAACTGTGTTGTTGTCATATTCTTCCTCCTTCTTTATGGTTATACTCATGCGTAGGCAAAAAAACTGCGTCTATGCGTTGGGGCGGTTGCGCTTAAATATCACTACTGGCACCGGAATCCATACAACAAAAAATCCCCTGCACTACCACTAAGTAATGCAGAGGACGTATAATATTTACGCGGTTCCACCTCGCTTGTTCTGTGCGCCCATGACGGCTTACCAGAACCTCTCATTCGACTGTAACGTGAGTCAACGGACCGGATTGGGGTCACTCGGAGTTAGTTTTCAGATGTTTCCGGCAAAAACGCTTCCAGCACATGGCGTTTCTCTCTGTTACGTTCCGCATCTTACTCTTCTCGTCAACGTGTTCACTCTATTCTGTAATATGTCTTTGATGTTACTATTCTATGCCTCGAATCCGCAAAAGTAAAGTGGAAATTTTTATTTTGCTGTTTATTTGCGAAAAATCATGAAAAAAATATACCCATGTTCGCGAACTCGAATTATGGTTTACATAATAGTTCTTCTTCAATAATCCCCGCTGCACAAGCAATAATCTTCGCACATGGTCTTGTCTCGTAAAATTCCGGTGTGCGTATGGAAGGTTTCGCGCTCTCCTCCGCGCCGTCAAGTCCGAGCAGTTCTTTACAGATGATCGTGCCGTACTCTTCCCTAAAGCGTGCACTCATTTTCCTCACCAGCGTGTAAATATGCTCTTTAGCCGCCTCGTCCTGCGGGTCTACGTTGCCCTCTTGTAGCCCTGCCAACATCGCCATGGACGATACCGCGCCACACACTTCGCGCATTCTGCCGACACCCGCGCCCATGGCGCTGGACATCTTAAGCGCCGTCTCACGCTCCATACCGAAACAGTCCGCATAAGTCGCAAACACCGCCTGCGCACAGTTGTATCCTTCTTTGAAAGTCTCTACAGCCCGCTGTGTGCGGGATTCAAATTGTTCCTGTCCCATATGGATGCTCTCTTCCTACAAGCCCTCTATGATTCCGCTATGCATTCCTGCCACAGCATTTCTTATACTTTTTGCCACTTCCGCAAGGACACGGATCGTTGGGATAAACCTTCGGCGCCTTGTGGATCGTCGTGGATTCCTTCTGCTCTTTGTACAGTGCTTTTCTCGTCTCCTCGTCGAAGATCTCATTCCACTCTTCCAGCCCATAGAGCCAGTCCGCGCCTGCTGCCACCATATTTTTATAAAGAAGCGTCGTGTCGAATCCAAGATTGACCTTGGTATCCTCCTCCATCTCCTCGATCGGATTCGCTTCCTTCAGACTGTCGTTGATACCGTCCAAAAAGCCTGTCATCGTCATGATATCTACATCATATTTCTCCGCCAGTTCCTTCACGGTTCCCTCTACAACTACGCCTGGAGCTTTTAAGAGCTGTGCGTAGATTTCCTTTTCTTTTAAAAAGTAATCTGACCAGAGTCTTTGCAGATCACCTTTGTTAGCCGTCTCGGAATATGCCAGATCGCGCCATTGTTTCAATAATGCCATTGTACCATACCACCTTTTATCCTGTAATCTCGGACTGTGCGTGTGTCAGTGGCCCTTCCTATGGAACGGCTGATACACGCGCCGCCGCGTTTGCTAACTAAGTATATAACATTTTGGGGAAAAAGTAAATTTATATTTCCTTAAGATGCGTCTTTCGGAAATGTTTCATACGGATATCCAGAGGATATTTTGAGAATGAAAAAAATTTCTGTTTGGATGAATAAGAACCATAAAAAGGGTAATAATGATATTAGTCAAAAGATAAGGAAATACTTATCCTCCCCTAAGGAAGCCCCTAGGAGTGCGGAAACCGCATTTTTAGGGGCTTCCGCTATGTTTGAACCAATAAGCCTGTCCGCGAAGCAGGCGTTTGGCGCTATTCTTTAAGGGATTTTAGGGTGTTGCCAAGCCAAAAGCCAGTGTTTATCAGTGTTTCCGGCTTTTTACGGATTTTCGTAATATTTGCATTATCATCTTTAATGCCTGTATTTTAGGCACTTTCTGACCCTGTCATTCTCTGACAGTTCATATCGAACTTACGTTCTTTTCATGCAAATACAGCCTCCGTCTGACCACCACTAAAAACGAAATCGTATATCTTAAAGATTTCATTCTGGATAACCAGATTGTCTTCGTAATCGTTTTTACACTTATAATAGGTGTTTAAGGTTGTGCTTTTATTCTTATGTCCTACATTCTTGGAAACTAATGCCAGCTTCATGCCTTTGTCCAGACAGTTTGCAACATAACTCCTTCTGCATATATGAGAGGGCTTGTATTCCACTCCGACACAATTACAGAAAGCCTTGAAGGTAGTGGTGAGACTGCTCTCTTTTACCATCCTGCCGCTGTTTGCAGGGATGACATACTCGCTTTCAATCCCTGCCTGCTCGGTCCGGCGTTTCTGCTCCATCAGCCATTTATAGGTAAAATGCGTCCTCTCAATCCTAATTGTCCTGTGTTCAAGGTCGATCTTGCTCCATTTCATGGCATGTAATTCTCCTAACCGCAAACCAGTTCTACAAAGGATAACGAGTGCCGGAGAGTTGCGGTATTTCTTACATTTATTCCAGCAATCCATACAGCCTGACTGCAAGGTGTTTACTTCGTCGTCTTCCCATACGCCAAGCTCTTTCTCTTCCTGCTCTTTGCACCTGTCCTCATTGATTTTAACCTTACGCATAAAGTTCCAGCTCATGATTTCCCTGTCGCACGATTTTTCATCAACTGCTTATTTCTTTTCCCAATTCTTCCCGAAAGCCGCCTGCTCAGACTCAATATGCCCCCTGTGTCCATGTACCTTACAGGCATCCAAAGCTTCTTCAAGCGCTCCAAACTCCCCGTCTGTCAGTTCCACATTGCATCCGCCAAGATTCTCCAGAATCCTGTCCTGATTTTTAGAACCCGGAATCGGCACAACATTAGGGTATTTATGGAGCATCCACGCAATGGAAATCTGTGCATTGGCAGCTTTCTTTTTCTCTGAAAATTCCGCAAGGACATCCAGAATCGGCTGGTTTGCCACAATATTTTCCTGTGAAAGCTGCGGTACAAATTTCCTCACATCATCCCCTTCAAATTTTGTCTGCACAGTCACTTTTCCGGAAAGGAATCCGCTCGCAACCGGTGAAAAGGGAACAACACCAATGCCATGCGCCTGGCAGTAAGGGAAGATATCCTTTTCACAGTCCCTCTCCAGCATGTTATAGAGATTCTGGACCGCTGTCACCGCTGTTACGCTTCCTGCCCTCGTAAGCGTTTCCACAGAAACCTGCGACATTCCCCACCCCCTGATCATGCCTGCCTGAATAAGTTTTCCCCGAATTCCGGGCAGCACCGTCAATACACCTGGCTTATCCAGCGCATACTGTATAATCCCTCCTCTCGCTTACTCCCCCAATCGCATAACTTCCCGTCGCATAATCTGCGCCAAAATGAATCTGGAAATATACCTTTTCCCTGCAGTCGGCAGGGGCACGCCCATAAGCAGAGAAAGGCTTCGCCTCTGAAGAAGCCATATCAAAATAATTGATTCCATTTTCCACCGCCAGACGGATCGTTTCCTCGATCTCCTTCTCGGCAGATGCCTGTATGGAACTTGTTCCCAGCCCTAAAATGCTGATCTGTTCCCTGCCATGGGGCAAAGTGCGGTATTCCATAACCCACCGCCTACTTTCCACTGAACACAGGAAAAATAATGTGTTCGCCATAATCTTTGATATGCTCCATATTTTTAAGCTGCTCCATATCCGCATCAGAAATGACAAAATCCACTGCAGCGTTTTCCTGCATATGGGCAGGCGATGCCGTCTTCGGCAGGGGGAGCGTGTCGAGCTGTAAGCAGTAGCGGATGCAGAGCTGCGCTACTGTCACGCCTTTACTTCTGGAATATTTAATCAGTTCCAATGGCGTGTTGCTGACATGTACCAGCAGCTGATTGACCATAGGGCTGACTGTACAGTCTGCCAGCAGGTTATCAATATCTTCCTGCTTGAAGTTGGAAATGCCGATGGAACGCAGTTCCCCCGCCTTATAAGCCTCTTCCAGCACACGCCATGCCGCCCGGTTTCCGTCAATATAATCCCCTCCGCGGAAATCAGCCCATGGCTGCGGTGCATGGATCAGCATAAGGTCAATGTAGTCCAATCCCAGCAATTCCAGCGAACCGTCAATCGCTTTCACAGCCTCGCCATAATCCTTCGCCTCTGCCGCCAGTTTGGTCGTTACAAATAATTCCTCCCGTAAAATGCCGCAGGCACGGATACCTTCACCCACTCCGCGCTCATTCCCATAAGCCTGGGCGGTATCAAAATGACGGTAGCCACTGTTTTGGAAAGCGCCAGGTGTATGCCATCCGCCTTTTCCTTATTGGCGCGGGACAGGCAATCATCCCAATCGGCAGGATAAGCAATCAGTATATGGCTCCTTCTGTCTGTACTTTCCGCTGTATTTTCTGATGCATCATACGCCTCCTCTGTCTTATCGGATTCCCTGCTTCCAGAACCCTGTTCTTCCACCTCAACTACGCCGTTTTGTTCATCCGGCAAAGAAATCATTTCCTCCTGATGACCAGCATCGCTGCAGGCGGTCATCAGCAATAAAAAATGATTGCCAATAGCATTAACCGTATCATTTTCTTCATGTGCTACCCTCTATATTACCTGAAACTCCTTCCACTTCCCGGATTTCTGCCTCCACAGGAAAATGACTGCCCGGATTATCCAGTCACAGACCATTGCAATGGCGATCCCGATCACGCCCATATGCAGGGTAATCCCCAAAAGGTATGATAAAAGCAGCCGCCCCAAAATAGTGGACGCAATGGAGACATACATCGTAAACTTTACATCGCCTGCCGCCCGCAGTCCGTTACTGAGCGCCCCGGAAAAGGGAAACGCCGCCGCGTTAAATACATTGTGGATCAGCACCAGCCAGATCACGAGATTCTTTGTTTCCGGCGACAGGGAATAGAATTTCATAAAAAGCGGTGTCAGCAGGAAAACCAGAAGATTCCATGCCGTCGAAAGCAGAAGCGTTATCTTCATAAGCTTCTTAAAATAATATTCTGCCGCACCGGTATCCCTGTTTCCCATGCACTGCCCGATCACTGTAATAAACGCAGGTCCCATGGATACCCCTGCCAGCGCCGCCATGGACCAGATACTCTGTGCCACGCCGTTTGCGGCAATCTGGTAAGTCCCGAAAAGCGCCACGATACTGCTTAACGCCACCTTCACCAGCTGAAAAATCCCATTCTCGATTCCGTTTGGTATTGCAATGTTCAGAATCCGTCTCATCAAATCTCCGTCCCACTGAAATATCCACCTGCCCCGGTAAAACACCTCATTTGCCTTCCGAAAGCAGAGCAGTGTGACCACAACTGCCGAAAAAGTACGGGCAATCAGGGACGGATAGGCAACGCCTGCAACCCCGGCATGAAGGACAAACACGCCGATGATATTGCCAATCACATTGATTATATTGGACGCAATGGACAAATACATGGTCACATTTGTCTTTCCAAGGCTCCGGTAAACTGCTGCCCCCGCATTATAAACTGCCAGCGCAGGGTACGAATAGGCGGAAATTCTCAGATAGGTCACACACGCCTGCATGACAGAATCCTC
>JAMPGN010000078.1 GCA_023663915.1 Eubacterium sp.
CTTGCGCTGTAACTTGCCATACCGAGCAGGCTGTAAAACCCCATACCAACGAGTCCGCTGGAAGCAACCATAATAATCTGCCACAATTTCGCCCGGCGATACTGTACGCCGCCGGTTTCACTTTGACCTGATGTGTTTTGAGACATAGCAAAATCCTCCTTTAAAGTATAATCAACTGACTCCAATTTCTTTTAAATGGATTATAAAACAAAGCAGTACCCCCCCCCGTTCAATTTTTCACTATTTCATTCGTTTTTTAAGGAATCTAAACAATTACTTCTATTATGTTTGACAGCCTAACATTATGTTTGCTATAATAACATATAGACAGAAAATGACTGCACAAAAGGAAGAATTTCATATGGACAAAAATACTGCCGCCTACCGAAGAATGGACAAAGTCATTCTGAATGCGTTTATTGAAATCGCACAGGAGACGCCCTTTGAAAACATAACCGTACAGAAAATCGCGGATGCCGCCCTTGTCAGCCGGTACACGTTCTATGCACATTTTCATGATAAGTATGAGGTAGCCGAAAGGATACAGGACGAATTATGCCAGGAGTTTACCTGCCTGATTCAGAAGGAACTGCCCACCATCAACGCCGCAAAAGTACCGGCATCGGATTCCCGGCAGATGCGAAACATGGCAATTCTTGATTTTTACCGGAAACATTCCTTCCAAACACGGGCGATCATCAATATCCATACCGAGACAATCGACCTTACAGGACGGCTGAAAACCTTTCTTGCCGAAAATTATCAGTCAAGAGTCCCGGAGCATGAAAACCTTGATCTGGAAGCCAATCTCTACGCTAATATGGCAATGACCCTTTCCGAATATTACTTCACAAATGCCGGCGCACCGCTTGACCATAAAGCGATCACTTCTTCCTATATATATACTTTTTTATATGCGCTCGGCATACACGACGAGCAGATGATTCAGAAAGAATATAACCGGTTCATGCAGATGAAGTACCCGGATGATTCTTTCAAGCCGCATCACGCAGAAACGAGGAACGTATGAATATTCGAGAAAAATTGGATTTTTTTCAACAACTGATTCAATGCAATTATGAACTTCCCCTCCACAGCTATCCGCCGGAGCTGATCTTGTCCCACACCGGCATACCGCAGGATTCCGGTTTAAGCGAGGACGATGCCCTGGTTCTTTTAAGTTTAGAATCCCCCATTCGGAAGCACATAGAGAGCAGACAGCGCACCCCTTTGTTTATTGATGACCATCTGGGATTAATCTGGATTGCCGCATTTGAATATGAAAACGATCTTCTGTGCGGCATTCACACATTAGGCCCCGCCTATTCCGGCAGGAACACTTACCAGAACATCAAGAAAGACTTAGACCGCCATAACCTTTCCGTCAGTAACCGGATAAAAGTGTTCAAGCTTCTTGACCATATTCCGATTATTCCCACTAACCAGCTCTTTCAGTATGCAGTCATGCTGCACTATTGCGTTACTGGCGTGCGGATCACCACAAACGACCTTCATTTTTCGGGTGAAGCCGCACAGACTCCCTCTTCTTCCGAAATAAACTTAATTTCCGAGGAACACCGGGGAATCTGGCTTGCCGAACAGGAACTTATGGACATGCTGCGCAAAGGAAATCCCGACTATCTGAATGCCCTTGCACATTCCAACAGTCTGAGCAACGGTCCCCGCTATGACATAGGCGATTCCCTGCGCAAAGCAAAGTCAGATTCCATCGTCCTTCTGACGCTCTGCTCCAGAGCCGCCATCGAAGGCGGTCTGAACCCTTCCGTTGCCTATACGCTCAACGACTACTATATGCAGATGATCGAGGACTGTAAAAACATTTCCGAGACATCCGCCACATGCAGTACCTTTATGGAAGATTATGTACAGCACGTCCGGCAGGAACAGGAGAAATCCACCGTTTCCGGGCAGATCAAAATGATCTGCGACTACATTTCCATGCATATCAAAGAAAAATTATCCATCGCCCAGCTTGCTAAGCAGGCTGGCTACACAGAGTACTATTTCTCCCATAAATTCAAAAATGAGATGGGATGCAGTGTGGCGGATTACATCAAACGTGAAAAAATCCGGCAGGCGAAACTGCTGCTCTCCGGAACGAAAATGAACATTCAGGAAATCAGTGATGAATTGTCCTTTGGCTCAAGAAGCTATTTTTCCTCCTCCTTCCAGAAAGAAACCGGTCTCTCACCCAGCGAGTACCGGGAGAAAAATATGAAAATCTAGGCGTAGGAATTTCCTATAACATAAAAAGAACCCGTCCTTCAAAATCTTCTCGAAGTCCGGGTTCTTATTCATTCTTATTAGGAAATTATTCCGCTCTTCCGAGTTCGCGAAGCGAATCTCGCAATCGAGCATCAGCTCGATTTTTTTACTCTATAGAAAACTCAAAATATCTCTTCGCATTCTCATAAGAGATTCCTTTAACAATCTTTTCCAGAGCTTTCTCATCGGACGGGTACTCTCCGTTCTCAACCCAGCCACCAATCAATTCACACATGATCCGGCGGAAATATTCATGCCGCGTATACGACAGGAAACTCCTAGAATCGGTGAGCATACCAACGAAATTCCCCAGAAGCCCCAGACTCGCCAGCGAAGTCATCTGCTCCCTCATGCCTGTCTTATGGTCATTAAACCACCAGGCACTTCCCTGCTGGATTTTGCCAGCGCAGGAACCATCCTGGAAACAACCAATGATCGTCCCAATCGCAGCATTGTCAATCGGATTTAAGGAATAGAGAATCGTCTTCGGCAGTCCACCGCCTAATTCCATCGCATTTAAACAATCCGCAAGCTCTGCTGACGGTGTATCAGAATAAATACAGTCTATACCCGCATCCGCCCCAATCCTACGGTAGATCACCTCATTGTTATCACGTTTTACCCCGTAATGGAGCTGCATCACCCAACCGCGCTTCCGATATTCTTTTGCCACAGCTAACAAAAATGCCGTCTTAAAAATTCTTTCCTCCGCAGCAGTCACGCTCTCCCCCGCCAACCGTTTTGCAAAAACCGCTTCCACTTCTTCTTTTGCTGCCGGAGCATACATAACATAGGCAATCCCATGATCCGAGACGTTACACCCCTTATCGGCAAAATAATCCATACGTCGGCTGAGGGCCTCTGTCAGATCTTCAAAACTCTTGATCGTAACCCCCGATACTTCTCCGAGTTTGTCCAGATAATCTGTATAATCTGCCTTTTCCAGGTTCATCGCCCGATCGGGTCTCCATGCCGGAAGTACCTTGATGTCAAAACTCGTATCCTCTGCAATCTTCTGGTGCCATTCGAGAGAATCCACCGGATCGTCCGTCGTACAAACCAGTTTCACATTAGAACACTGCATCATTTTACGGGCTGTCAAACCACCCTGCAGCTTGGCATTACATATCTGCCACACTTCCTCCGCAGTATCCGCACACAGATATCCTTCATAGCCAAAAAATCTCTTGAGTTCCAGATGACTCCAATGATACAGCGGATTTCCGATTGCCATCTCCAACGTCTCCGCCCACTTCTGGAACTTCTCGCGATCGGTAGCGTCTCCAGTAATATATCGCTCTTCCACGCCGTTAGAACGCATCTGCCGCCATTTATAATGGTCTCCACCGAGCCACACCTGCGCAATATTGTCGTATTTCGTATCCTCATAGATCTCCTGCGGGCTTAAGTGGCAATGATAATCAATGATCGGCATTTTTTCCGCATAGTCGTGATACAAATGCTGTGCGGTCTGCGTGCTGAGCAGAAAATCTTCATCTAAAAATTTCTTCATCACTTCCATCCTTTCCGAACAGTGAAAACTTCTTCGTCCATTCTGTCCTACGCCGCTGCTTGACGCTGTACTCTTAGCATCTACGCCCACGCCATCACTTGACGCTGCGCACCTTACACTAACACTGCCACTTAACGCTGTACTCCTGCGCCCGCAACGCCGTCTAACGCTGACTCTTGCACTAGCACTTAACGCTGTACTCTTGCGCCCGCGCCGCCCATAAGAGCTTCAACTTCTTTCAAGCTTGCCATCGTCGTATCGCCCGGCGTCGTCATTGCCAGTGCACCATGCGCCGCACCATACTCAACCGCTTTCTGGGCATCCTGTGTCGCCATCAGCCCATACACCAGACCGGACGCGAAAGAATCACCGCCGCCCACACGATCCATGATCTCAAGATCCTGATAGTCTTTTGCCTTATAGATTTCGCCATCCGCCCAGCAGATCGCGCTCCAGTCATTGACCGTAGCCGTCTTTACCTTGCGCAGGGTGGTCGCCACCACCTTAAAATTCGGATATACTTTCGCCGCTTCGTTAATCATCTTCTTGTAGCCATCCAGATTTAGTTCCTTGAGCTGGCTATCATTTCCCTCGACCTCGAATCCAAGACATGCTGTGAAGTCCTCCTCGTTGCCGATCATCACATCGACATACTGTGCAATCTCTTTGTTGACTTCCTGCGCCTTCGTAAGTCCGCCGATTGCACTCCACATCGAAGGACGATAATTAAGGTCATAAGATACGATCGTGCCGTATTTCTTCGCCGTCTTGATCGCTTCAAGCACAGTCGCGCAGGACTGCTCGGAGAGCGCCGCATAGATACCGCCAGTATGCAGCCAACGTGCCCCAAGCGTTCCGAAGATATATTCAAAGTCGAAATCTTCCGGTTTTGCCTTCGAGATCGCCGTATTGGCACGGTCAGAGCATCCTACCGCCCCGCGTATGCCAAATCCGCGCTCCGTAAAATTAATTCCATTCCTGCATACCCTGCCGATTCCATCTGTCGGCATCCATTTGATCAACGACGTATCCACGCCGCCCTGCAAAATAAAGTCTTCCATCAGTTTTCCGACCTCATTGTCCGCGAATGCAGTGAGCACAGCGGTTTTGAGTCCGAAGCATCTTCTGAGTCCGCGCACCACGTTATATTCTCCGCCGCCTTCCCATGCCCGGAAACTTCTGGCTGTACGGATTCTTCCCTCACCCGGATCAAGTCGGAGCATCACTTCTCCAAGAGAAACTGCATCATACCTACATTCTTCTGCTGGTCTTAACTTTAACTCCATCGCCATCCTCCTATTTTCTGATCTCTGCAACTAACTGTACGGCTTCTTTCGTCATCGCCTGGATTTCATCAAACTTGCCCGCTTTTACGAGATCGCCCTTTACCATCCAGCTTCCACCGCATGCAATAATTCTGTCATAATTTAAATAACTTGCAAGATTTCCTGCATTTACACCACCTGTAGGCATAAATTTCAATCCGGTAAAAGGAGCCGCTAACGCTTTGATCGTGGAAACTCCACCAAACTGCTCCGCTGGGAAGAATTTGACTACTTTTAAGCCCCTTTTGACTGCCTGTGACACCTCCGAAGGTGTGATACATCCCGGAAATACCGGAATCTCTTTTTCCAGACAATAATCTACGACTTCGGGGTCAAAGCCGGGACTCACGATAAATTTCGCTCCCGCTCCAACTGCCTGATCTACCTGCTTTATGCTGAGAACCGTTCCCGCCCCCACCAGCATATCCGGATAGGCTTCGGTCATTGCACGGATTGATTCTTCCGCCGCCGCCGTGCGGAAAGTCACTTCCGCGCAGGGCAGCCCACCCTCACAGAGCGCCTTCGCAAGAGGAACCGCATCCCCCGCGTCCTCCAAAACCACCACTGGCACCACGCCTAACTCTTGCACTTGTTTTATCATTTCATCATTCATGCTATGTTTCTCCTTCTATTTCCTAAAAACTCCACTTTATACGCCCGAATAAGATGCGAAACCTGCGTCGATCGGAAGCACAACACCTGTTATCGCGCTCGCCGCTTTGTCGTCACAAAGGAAGAATACGCCGCCGAGAAGTTCTTCGCTCTCCACAAAACGTCCTGTCGGTGTGCCACTTAAGATCTTGTGGGAACGCGCTGTCGGTGTGCCATCCTCATTAAACAGAAGTTTGCGGTTCTGGTTGGATACCAGGAATCCGGGTGCAATCGCGTTACAGCGGATGCCTGTGCCGGCAAAGTGTGTTGCCAACCATTGTGTGAAGTTGGAAACCGCCGCCTTCGCGCCAGAGTATGCCGGAATCTTAGTCAACGGAATATAAGCGTTCATGGAAGAAATATTCAAGATACAACCCGACTTTCTCTCTACCATGTCTTTTGCAAATACCTGCGTCGGCAGAAGTGTCCCCTGGAAATTCAGCTTGAACACGAAATCCACTCCATTTGCGTCGAGGTCAAAGAAAGTTTTCTGCCCTTCAACTGCCTCATGCTGATATTCGTTGTCCGTCGTCGCACGTGGATTGTTGCCGCCCGCACCGTTTACAAGAATGTCGCAGGGACCTAGATCAGCCAATACCTGCTCGTGAACCTGCGCTAACGCTTCCGGCTCTAATACATTCGCTTTATAACCTTCACAGATAAATCCTTCCGCCTTACAGGAATCAGCCAATGCCTTAACGCTCTCTTCATTTAAATCCAACGCTGCAACCTTCGCGCCCGCCTGCGCAAACGCTTTCGCCATCGTACCACACAGCACGCCGCCCGCGCCTGTCACGACTACTACCTTGCCTGTAAAGTCTATATTTAATGGGAGTTCCATCATAATTAAAATCCATCCTTTCTTTTCTATCATTCATTGACATATATTATTTCTTTCCTTCCGTCCGTTCCAGCATATCCCAGCAGCCCCACATATACATGATGCCAAGTGCCCTGTCATACAGACCATAACCCGGACGGCACTGCTCGCCCCAGATATGCCTGCCATGATCCGGACGAATATACCCGTCATAACCGCAGTCATGGTAAGCGCGCATGATTTCCAAAATGCCTACGTCTCCGTCGCAGTCGCGGTGGGATGCCTCGGTAAAGTCCCCATTCGGGAAATGCTTCACGTTGCGGACATGCGCAAAGGCGATCCGGTCACAGTATGTCCGGATAATATCCGGCACATCATTGTCAGGATTCGCGCCAAGAGAACCCGAACACAGGCACAGGCAGTTATACTCATCGTCCACCATGGATAAGAAACGGCCAATCGATTCCTTGTCCACCAAAAGACGCGGAAGACCGAAGATATCCCACGGCGGATCATCCTGATGAATCGCCATCTTGATACCTGTCTCATGGCATGTCGGCATGATCGCTTCAAGGAAATATTTCAGATTATCCCACAGTTTCTCTTTTGTCACCGGGCGGTATGCCTCAAAAAGCTCATCCAGTTTCGCCATACGCTCCGGCTCCCAGCCCGGAAATGTCATGCCGTGAAGGTTCTCAAGGATGTAGTTCGCCATCTCCTTGTAATCCTCCTGGATCTTCGCCTTCTCATAAAACAGCGCCGTAGAGCCATCTTCCATCGGATGGAAAAGATCGGTTCTTGTCCAGTCGAAAATCGGCATGAAATTATAGGTCACTACTTTCACCCCGAATTTGGCAAGATTGCGCAATGTCTGCTTATAATTCTCAATGTATTGGTCTCGCGTCGGCAGTCCGATCTTGATATCATCATGAACATTCACACTCTCCACAACATCCATGTTGAAACCGTGATCCTCAATCTGGTGGCGCATCTTCTCGATCTCGTCCACCTCCCACACCTCGCCTGCCGCCTTATCGTGCAGCGCCCAGACAAGGCCTGTCACACCAGGAATCTGTTTGATCTGCTCCTGTGTGATACTGTCGTTTCCCTCGCCGTACCAGCGAAAAGTCATCTGCATAAAACATACCTCCTTCTTTTTGAATATGCTCTCGGAAATTTATACTACAATTTCCGAGAGCAATTATTCTATTTTTATTCTAAAGATATTCCTTTATTGGAATCCGCCTTCTTAAATACGTGTATCAAAAATACCGCAGAAGGAATCCACCGGATCTTCACCCGTAAATGCCTCCTCGCCTGCCATCAATTTTGCAACCAATGCATCTAAAGTAGAATCGTTGCTGTCATAGGTATTGATGTAGGTTCTCGCCTGCGGAATATCCGCAAGTACAAACGGATGTTGCACGCCGACTACCACTACGGGAAGTTCAAACACATACCACGGAATTTCTCCGCCGCCTTTGGTCATGCCAAATGCAGGACGCGCAACCGGCTGGAATCCGCCCGGAATATCCACCAGCGTGATAATCAGATCTTGATTCTCGCGAAACTCTTTAATCGGGGTCTTGCCTGCAAAATACATGTTAATGTCAGGTTTCTCCCCTGCCTGTATCTGTTTCTGCATCTTCTCAATCGGACTCTCATATATAAATGCATCAAATCCCTTCGCCGTCAATTTCTCGCACAGCGTTTCTGCAGGAGATTTCTTGGCTCCTCCAAACAACGCTCCAAGTCCCGGTGCAGACAATCCCTTCACATACACGATCATAATCCTCTTATAACGTTCCGGCGTGATCGGAAGGACATCTTTATCCTTATATTTCACCAGTGTGATCGACTTGTCAGAAATTTCTTTCTGCATTGCAACATGTTCTTCACAGCCGACGATCTCATGTAACTGTTCACGCGGCGGCATAATTTCGGTCTTCGCCTTCTTATGCAGTCCCATATGCGCCTTGAGCGCCAGTATGCGGTGAAGAGCATCGTCAAGACGCTCCTCGGTGATGCGTCCGTCAAGATAACCCTGCTTCATGCTCGCAAAATCTTCTTCCATCTCATTGAAGAATAAGAACATGTCCACGCCCGCCGCAATCGCTGCCGGAAGCATGTCGCTTCGTTTCATGCGGCAAGTCAATCCTACCATATGTGACGCATCCGTCAATATCATTCCATTGAACCCTAACTTCCCACGCAGCAAACCCTGAATCAACTCCGGTGAAAGCGTCGCGGGCATCATCTCGTCATCCGTGATATCCGGATTGAAATGGCGCGCATATGCCGGCTGCATGATATGCCCCGCCATAATCGCTTCGAGTCCGTTGTCGATAAGCGTCTTGTAAACCATACCGAACGTCTCATCCCACTCTTCACAGCTCATGTCGTTCACGCTGTTTGCCACATGCTGGTCACGGAAATCCAGTCCGTCACCGGGAAAATGCTTCGCCGCACAGCTAAAGCCCGGATTCGCATGCGCGCCGTCCATATATGCCTTCGCCATCTCGGCTACTCGCTTCGGATCGTTACCATAAGTGCGCAGTCCGATAACCGGATTCTCCCAGTTATAAAGAATATCGCTGACCGGCGCAAAAGATAAATTACAGCCGATCGCCGCCGCTTCCTTGTTCGACATATAGCCTAACTGATAGGCATAGTCTACATTTCTTGTGGCACCGATCTTCGTCTGACTACCGATCATCGTGCCGTCCGTGCAGGCTCCGTTTCCGCCATTCTCCGTATTGCAAGCGATAATCAGCGGAATTTTGCTATTTTCCTGCAGAATACGATTCTGCTCATAAATCTCGTCAGCTATGCCGGGATTGTAACGAATACCTCCAATATGGTAATCATTCACCGTCATCTTGAGATAATCTTCGGTGCGTGATGAACCCATATTGAAAAACAATTGTCCGATCTTCTCATCGGTATCCATACTTGCAATGGTGTCTTCCACCCATTTACAGTCTTCATCTGATAAGTTGAACGGCTTTGCCTTCATATCTACCATTCTACCATCTCTCCTTTTCTATTTGATAACGTTTCCATACTTGTCTAATTTTGCCCAAGATTCTTAAGAAACTGGTCTTTCTTTTGCTGCTGATAGCCTTGATCGTAATCACCAGCAAGAAAATGTTCGATTCCCTCTTTGACAAATTCCTCCCAGCTCTCCGCTTCATGACGTACCAGAATCGGATAATAGTATACCCCGTTTTGCTCCGCCGCATCTAAATCGCCCGGAGCATCACCGCACATCAACACGTGATCCGGAGCGTACCCCCGCTTCATCAACTCGCCGATACAGAATGCTTTGCTTCCGGCATCCTGTGCCAGCACGACATCCGTATATTCCAGCAGCCCGTAGAAATCCCACTCGTCCAGTACTGCACTTAAGTTCGCGCTGGATACAATCGCGATATCTGCATCCCGGTACGCCCTTTTCAGAGCTTCCAGCACTCCGGCAAAAGGACGTTTGTCCTCCTCCGGAAGCCTGTCTATGGACTGGTTCACCGCAATGCTCCAAGCCAGTGCTTTGCGCAGACAGATATTGTCATTGACGGAAATCTCACGTTCCAGCGCGGCATTAGATAATTCCGGCGTCTCCTGAACCCATTTGGCAAGCGCATCTAATTCCTCAATCTCGCAGTATTTCTCCTGTATCTCTCCAAGCGCCTTCACAAGCCCCTTGAAACGGTTGATGCCGCGTGTCATTGTGTACAGATTGATCTCGTTCCAGCGTTCCAGTATCGCGTCGCGCCACTCTTCCAGCCCCCACTCCGCAACCATGCAGGGGCCGAAGCAGCGGATATGTTTGATGTCCATCGTGTCCATTGCGCAGCCGTCACTATCCACACACACCAGATAGTCGCTTCGCTTCGTGTATGCCCAAAACTTATCTGCCATTCTTCAGCCCTCCTATCATTTCTGCATTATTTTCTTCTGCGGGCAAGTTCTGCCACGTTCTCTTCCACCTTCTTCTTATTCAACGGATAGATTAAAACAAGGCATACCGCAACCAGCACGAAACCGATGATCGGCGCAACACAGGAAAGTGTGAAAATCCTCTCTGTGATAACCGGGTCAAAAGCTGTCTCCGTCGTATAGCCGATCATGGAAAGCAGTGCTCCGGTAAGTCCTGATGAGAGCGCCTGTCCGAGTTTCCTCGCAAATGAATATACCGAATAAATTGTACCGTCCTCACGCACGCCATTCTTGACTTCCGCGTCATCGATGACATCCGTGATCATCGCCCAGATTACCGTGTTAAAGAATCCAAGTCCTATATAAGCAACCGTAAAGAATGCCACATACACATATGCATTTGCCGGATGCGCAATCAGACATAACAGATATATAACTGCCGAAACCGAGCAGGAAACCACGGAAAGCTCTTTCTTGCCAAACTTGCTAGCTAACTTTCCTGCCAGCGGCGCACAGATCGCCAGCATCGCAACGCTTCCTGCCAGCGAGGCCGCCGACTGCGCCCCTGCGTTTCCATAATAATTCGGGAATACATAACCTGACATTCCCTGCATGGTCAGCATCGCAAGAAGTAGCGCGATTGCCGCCGCAATGATACCTAACAATGAACGGTTTGTGCCTAAACTCTTAAGCATTTTGCCAATATCCAACTTTGTATTGTTCGCCGGAACCTCCACACGCTCTGTCACGAGATGGAAGCAAAGTAGATAGCAGATAATTGCCATCACGCCGAACACGCCTGCAATCAATGTCATACGGCTACCGGATAAAACAGTATTTCCATCGACTACTTCATATGCGAACATCGGAGTACCTACACCGATTACCAGACCTGCAAGCGTCGCGCCGATCGTTCTCCATGTGGAGAGGGAAGCACGGTCTTTGGGGTCAGCGGAAACCGCAGATGCCATGGAACCATAAGGAATATTAATGGATGTGTAGAATATAGAACCCCACAGGATATAAGTCACAACCATCCAGAATACCTTAAAGCCATATGCCATGCCAGCAAATCCTGATTGGAAAATCAGGAAAGAAGCGATCGCCACCGGTCCACACATACGCCTGATCCACGGTTTGAATTTGCCGTCCTTGGTCGGTTTGGAACGGTCAACAATCTGTCCCATCGTCACGTCTGTCACGGCATCGACAAATCGCGCTGCCATCATCAGCACACCCACAATGAACGCGTCAATTCCCATAACGTCCGTATAGAACTTGAGCATAAAACTTGAAGATAAAATAAATGTAAAATCATTACCAAAATCACCGAACATATAGCCCACTTTATCTTTGATGCCAAACGGGGCTACTGTCTTCTTTGTATTATCTGCCATATCAAAATCCTCCTCACGGATTATCCGTTTTTTCTATAAGAAATTCCTACGCAAACGAACATCATCTCGTTTTTTTATTTGAGACGTGCAGAAATTATGTATTCCACATAATTTCATGCACGCCTGTCTCAATTTTCGTGACTTTCACTTACGCTTCATTCACGAAACATTCTCTGAACCATTACACTTTATCGATCTTGATCAGTTGTGCATTCAGGCTCTCTAAGAATCCTTCCGGCAGCATGTTTCCAGCCATCGCCATCATGCCTTCTGGCGCCATGCTCTTCATCATATCCCACATGCCGACACCCGGTTTCACATCAAAATTAGTTGCCAGCTTCACTGCCTTGGATACGATTTCCATCGCCTCAGGACACTCCCCGATCTCTTCCATCGTGCACTTCACGTTGTACTTGCCTTCCGGGAACTCCATCGGCTCTTTGAGATTAAGGTCGCCAGCCAGCTTAAACCAGTTCGCTACACCTTCCGCCCTCTCATTCACTTCCGGAAGAACATAGATGTCCGGCTCCTTCTCCACCTTCTCAAGCGTCATACTGTCCTTACAGTTTCCAGCCAGTGCCAGAATACTGTTAAAGCCGTCTTTCAACGCAACCGTGAAAACAAATACCTTGTCCGCCGTCATAACTTCGGCAAGCTCCCCATTGACAAACAGGGAAACCGTAGGCAGGTTCGAGTATACACGGATCTGTGTCGTCTCGCCCGCACGCTGCGCATAACGCTTGCCGCACAGATGCACCATAGGCTCTTTGTTCCAGTATGCCTTGTAAATATAATAACTATCCTTCTTCGTGAGACGGTCCATCGTCACAAGACCCTTGTTGTTACGTCCTGCCACACCGCCTTCATTTCTCGCCGCACAGCCGAAATCAAACATGTTCCACACATGGCTCGACCACATCCAAGGACGCTCGTCGAGCACCTTCGCCATATGCTCATGGTACAATGCCTGGTACTCCTCGCTGTAATCCTTACATGCCGGATTTGGTCCATGGTAAGTGATGATGCCTTCACAGCCATACTCGGAAAGTCCAAGGCAGATTTCAGGATGTCTCTCATGGAAGTTGTCAAGCCATGGACCATTATCCTCCATCTTACCTGCGTACCAGCCGAAATAATGATTATAGCTTTCCACGTCCGTAATATTATGTACCGGACTGTCAATCGGTGTCATGGAAACATGCGCGATCGTGGTCAAACGGGTAGGGTCTAACTTCTTGCACAATGCGTTAAGCTCCTTATGGTTCTCCACCAACTGTTCTGAAATACCGCCAATCAAAATCTCGTTAGATACACCCCAAAAGCAGATACACGGGTGATTATAATTCTGAAGAATCAGCTCATGCATCTGTGTAATACAGTTCTGATGCGCCGCCGGGTCTTGGCTCATCACGCTGATAAACGGAATCTCCGCCCACACGATAAATCCCAGCTCGTCACATGCGTCATAGAAATCCTGTGAATGCTGGTAATGCGCGAGACGGATCGTGTTTGCGCCCAACTCCTTGATGATCTGAGCGTCATGATAATGATCCTCTTTCGTCAGTGCATTGCCCTTGTAAAGCTGGTCCTGATGACGGCTGACGCCACGAAGAGGAGTCGGAACACCGTTTAATATGAAACCCTTGTCCGGATCGCATGAGAAACTTCTGACACCCACGCGCGCCGAAACCGTATCATACGCCTCATTGCGTCTCTGTAACACTGCCGTAACCGTATACAGATATGGATTGTCACAATCCCACAAAACTACGTCGGGCACATAAATCTTCACCGCCGTGCTGTCTGCCGGACGAACGCAGTAGCCAACCTCTTTCCCGTCTGCATCACAGATACGGTAAAGAACCGTGAAATTCTCGTCAGCATCGACTACCCATGTTTCCAACTCAAACTCAGCGCCGCCGCACTGTGCTGGCGTTGCCGTTACCTTTAAGCCATTGCTGCCCCAGTAAGATAACTCAAAATGTGTATCCGGCACGCTGATAAGATTCAGTCCACGGTAAAGTCCACCATAAAATGTAAAGTCTGCGGACTGCGGATAGACATTGCTCTTGTTCTCATTGCTGCATGCCACCACCAGAAGATTGTCTCCGTCTTCCTTGCAAGCCTCCGTGATGTCCGCGCGGATAGTAGAGTATCCACCCTCATGGTAACAGATCTCCTTGTCGTTCACATACACCGTCGCCTGCTGCCCTGCCGCCGGGATATCTACAAAAACATGTCCGCCACTCAAAGGCTGTTTCGGCGTCTTGAACGTCTTCGCATACCAGTAGCAGCCACGATCATAGCCTCCGTTTCCGTCGTGGCCGTCCACCGCGTTCCATGTGTGCGGCAGATCGACCGTCGTCCAGTCTGTCGGCAGTTTGTCCGGAAGTCCTGCATCCTTCTGGATAAACCTCCAATCCTTGTTGAGATTGATGATAGTTCTCATGTAAAATCCTCCTTTCGGTTGTACGGCGGTCATGCATTGCCATTTCTTATTGCCTGCCATTTCTGCACGGCAAAGTCACCAATGCACGCCATAACCGCCTCATTGCATATGTGTTAATTTATACAATTTTCTCTACACAATATGACATTTTTTGTTATTTTTGCATATATACATCGTATTTTTATTTTGTCCTTTTGGCGATATACTATTTTTTGTATTTTTTGCACTTTTATTATTTATGTTGCTTTTCTCCAAAAAATGTGCAAAAATAAATAAAAAATATTTGATTTATTGCAACGGAAACACATCTGACCCAATATGCGGCTTCGACAGCCGCCAAACCGTTTTATAACCGCCTGATTTTTAAACTCAAAATAAATAGTTTGTGGGGATTATTAGAAAAGAGAGAATGATTATGCAGAAAACTTTGTCTGAGGACACTTTATTGTCTTTTGTCCAGAACCTACTGGAAAACAACCGTATCCCCACTCACTTCATTACGCCTTCGTGTGAAGATTTCACACAGATGGACGGTGGACTGCGTTCCGATATCCTGAAAGAGCGCGATATGCATCCCGCACACGAATTTTTAAACAGTCTGAAAGGAAACACGATCTATCACTTAAAGGACACTTTTCAGTGCTCCTACAGCTTTCTTCTCATTCCCGGCAGTGACAAACTTATGGTCTGCGGTCCGGTTTTGTTTGAGGAAATGCGGACTTCCCGCCTCAATGACATTGCCGGCAGAATACAGCTTCCACAAGATTTATACGCCGTTTTACAAAGCTACTATCTGCGCGTTGCATCTTTTTCTGCGCCGGCAGTCTATTACAGTATCTTTCTGACTCTCGGAGACTGTCTGTTCGGCGAAAACCAGTATGAGACCGTCTATCAGGATTTAAACGATATGGACGAATGGTATAAAGCCTACTCCTGCCAATACCGTAAGGCAGAAGATTCCATCATGAACATTGAAATGATCGAGATGCGCTATGCCTTAGAAGCGCAGTTGCTGGATGCTGTTTACAACGGAAATGAGGCAAAGGCGATGGCGCTTGCCTCCAAATTATCTTCCGTCATACTGCCACACAGACTATCTGACGAATTGCGCGATTACAAGAATTATACGATCGCTTTCAACACCCTGTTCCGCAAGAAGGCAGAAGAAGCCGGTGTCCATCCGATTCATATTGACTTGTGCTCTAATCAGCATGTACAGATGATCGAGCAAGTCACAAGCAAGGAACAATGCTATACCGTCTGGTCGCGGATCGTGCTCAATTACTGCCGCCTGATCCGCAAACATACGCTCAAGAATTTTTCTTTGCAGACGCAGAAGATTATTACTTATATTAACTCAGATCTTACCGCGGACTTAAGCCTGAAAGCCATGTCCGAATGGCTGAATATCAATGCAAGCTATCTGTCCACGCTGTTTAAGAAAGAGGTTGGAATCCCTCTGACTGATTTTGTCAACCGCCAGCGTATCGAGCAGGCGAAGAAGCTTCTGATCGCGACCGACCTGCCGACCAAGAAGATCGCGGAGCAGTGCGGCATTCCGGATGTCTACTATTTCAGCCGCCTGTTCAAGAAACGGACAGGAGTCACGCCGAAACTGTTCCGTGAAAGCGTCTCGTGGGGATACAGTTCACAGCAGTATAAGGATGTGGATTTTAATTGATTGAAATTTGGATGGATACATATTCATTCATAGAAAAGCAAAGGACAATCTCATTCGTTAAGAGCAGATTATCCTTTGCTTTTTATTTTTCTTGATTTTCTATTTTCAGCTTATTTCCCTGCCGCCCTTTTTCTTCCTAGGAAGGCTTAACCGAAAGAATGATCGGTATTCTGAATCACATTTACCATTCCATCCTCTGAGACGACAATGCCCACGCAATTTGGATTCAGTCCCATATAATTTGCAATCGAATTATAGCGGGCACCGCACCCTGCATCACCCTCAATTTTTATCTTCCCGTCTACAATTACGCCTATTGCCAGACATTTGCCATCATGATTGATAAACAGGGCACTTACTCCTAAAAAGCAAATAAGAATAAGCGGCTTCATAATGATGTGACTTAGACATATTCAATTTTCATTCTCTTAATCGGTGCATTTACGACTTTGAATATCAGTTCGTCAACGGAGTCCGT
>JAMPGN010000079.1 GCA_023663915.1 Eubacterium sp.
AAGATAATACAGTCGCGCTTGTAACTAAAGTATTGGATAACGAAGAATTTGTTAAACTGATACAGAATGAAACCACACAGATTATTTTTTAAAACAAATTAAATAAGGTATGCCAAGCGTTAGTTCAGACATAAGTCTATAATCTTTTATTGAAATTTTTACAGAAAGGTGGATGATACATATGAGAAATATAGTGGAAAAAGGGATATCGTTGAGTGATACTATTGGGGCGATTCAAGATGAGTTGATTAAAAGCCAGAAAAAACGGAAAGATCAGAATAAGCCAGCCCTTTTTGAAACGGATCGGCTTGTGCTGGAGGCAAATTGTATAATTACAAAAAATGTGGCCGTGGAAGGTGGTGTAGAATTTAAACTGATTCCGTGTCTGCCGGTTGACGCAAAGGCGGATTATGCAAGTGAGAAAAGTATGGTGCATAAAATTACGATTGAATTTAAAACAGTTTCTTCTGAAACAACTGAGACGAGGAAACTTATGGGTGAAATGAGTGGAAAGTATCCCAAAGCTACGGTTTTAAAATCACCGGAAAGATAGACCATCTGACTGCATACAGAATGATTGTCGATTTGAAGGGATGATGCTGCCTATGAATTTATATGACATGACTGTTGTGAAAAATATATTTTGGAAGGCGCAGGAAGCAGAAGACTATTACAGTACGCAGGACTATAAGATAAATTTGGATATGACATATGACGAATATCAACGTACATTGGAGGGATTCCGCAGCCGGCGAGCTGTCAGTGAAAATACGCGGACTATTCTGCATGAATATGGACACTGGCTGCAGGCGTCAGCAACCCCATATGGAATGTATCTGGAATGTCTTTCTATGCGTTCAAATGCAATACTGGTATATCTGATCCGAACAATTATACAGAAATGCAAAGGAAAAACAGATGCCAGGATTCCGCTTCTGGATTTGCTGGAAGATAATTTTTTTCTCCGTAATGATACTGATATTACATGGCTGCTGTATAAATGGCTGGATTTATTAGTGGTTCGACGTTATTTAGAAATGTCACTTTATGAATATCAGGAATATGCAGAAGCTTATCAGTCTATCAGGAGAGATGTGTCGAATTATCTGATGATTTCAAGCTATATACGGGATTTGGACAGGGATACAGCAAGGGAGTTTCAGAAACAGTCAGGCGTTAAATTTCCTTACAAACCTTCGGATAACTTTATTTATAACTTAGACGAACGTGAGAGGGTGCAAGGTTTTGAATTGGCAATGGCAGAATACAAAGCCTGCTTTCGGATATCTATGAGGAGTTTATATGAAAGTTTCAGCACGGCATTGGAGTGGTGTCTGGCGCCTGATGAATTTCACATACCAAATAAAATAGATAGGGAAATATCGGATTATTATTTTCCGCTTTCTATCCTGAAGAAATCGTTGGGGAAATGCAGCAATGGGCAGTTTCTATATTCTTGCATTGCTATATTTGACATCATTTTTTCTCCACCAATTTTTCCCCAGTGCAGTTTAATGCGCTCATATAAGTTTAATCTGTGTGACTATGATGTAAGCGCGAGATTTTATAGCATTATTTGGATTTTAGGGAATATAGGGCCTATACAGGGCGGGGAAGTTATTGAAGAATATCAGAGAAAAATCTGTCGAAGTCTGAACTGGGCAACCCCTATGGAAATTTCTGCAAAATTAGTTGAATGTAGCAATGCTTTGCCGCAGACGCCCACGACCAGAATTTTTTTGAATTTTCAAAACTGGCGTTTGAAGGGCTTTTGGCCTTTTTATGATATGGAAGAATATTTGTCTGAATTATCCACAAATATGATATCGGTTCCAGTACTACAGCTGACAGACGGGGTTTATATTGACCACGTGATAAACAATGAGATGGACTTTGCAATGCCTTCCTTATTACAGCAGTTTTTAATACAGGCCATGACTTCGGAATCGTTTGATCTACGCTTGCCGTTTAAGATGGATTTGACAAAAAAAGTATTGGAAAAACAAATGCAGGAAATGCTGGAGGCGCTGGGAATTAGTATTGATTTACAGTTACAGAATCCATAGGAATCATAATAAGAGGATCATCAAGGGTTCAAACTGCCATATATAAGTTAAAAGGAGCATAAATATGGAAGAAATTATAAAAAAGGCAATGGAATTAGAAGAGGCAGGAAACATATCAGAGGCTATCATGTTGATTGAAAGCTATGACGGATATATGTCAGATGAACTCTGGTATGTAAAAGGGAACTGTTTTCAAGATATGGGAAGGGATTACGAGGCGGTTACATGTTATCAAGAAGCGTTGCGTATTAATCCGTTTGGCGCAGAATACTTGAATAACATGGGTTTGTCGTATCTGTACATGAATAATCCGGTGGAAGCATTATATTATTTTGAACAGTCTATAAAGGCTGATCCCACACATGTAGAGGCTTTACTCAACAAGGCAGGGGTACAGGATGATTATTTTGCTGATTATGAGGATGCACTTGAGGCAATTAATGCGGCGGAAAAATTACAGCCGGATAATCATTTGGTTTATTATACAAAAGCAAATATTCTGTCTGATATGGGAAGTTATGTTCCCGCGCTTGTTAATTATGATAAGGCAATATTGCTTAAGCCCGATTTCCATGGTTTATATAACAACAAAGGCTTATGTTATAAGAGAATGGGAGAGTATGAAAAGGCGTTGGAATGTTTTAACAAAGCTTTAGAGCTGGGCGGAGAGGATGAAGTTTTAAACAATATGGGCCTGGTTTACCATTTTTTGGGAAAACATGAGGAGGCCATAGATTGTTTTAAAAGATGTGATAAAATTGAAGGTCATAAAAATCTTCAGCTGTTTTATCCAGAGGCAGAAGATTGAAAGCTAAAAAACGGTAAAAATGGCTGAACCGTTGTCAGGTATGTGCGGCGTGGTGTTTTCTTTTTGCTTCATACATTTTTTGATCTGCCTTGGCAAACAATTCCTGAATGTGCTCCGGTGTAAAGTCCGGGGCAGGGAGTGCAGTGCAGAAACCGCAGCTACAGGAAATGCGGTATTCTTTGCCGCTTAATCGGTTGTAATTATCGAGGTAGGATTCGATTGCCTCTATGCGGAGCTTGGCTTCTTTCTCGGAAAGACCGACGGTGAGCATATAAAATTCATCTCCCGAAAAACGGGCGCATAAGTCGTCTTCCTCTGCGGTGCTTTCCAATGCCTGTCCCAACACTCGGATTGCGAAATCACCCTCGCTGTGTCCATAGGTGTCATTGATTGTTTTCAGTTCGTCTATATCGATCAGAAATGCAGTGAGCGGAAGGTTGTCGGAAACGGCGCGGTTTAAAATCTGTTCTTCCATATGATTGTAGCCGTGTTTGTTATACAGTCCGGTCAAAGAATCTCTCATGTAGATATCTTCCAGACGGGTGACAAGCATTCCGGTGCGTTTGGCTTCAAAGATACTCTGTAACATCTGGTTTATGTTGATCTGCCATTGCACCAGCCGGAAATGGTAGTCAATCTGGTTATCCTTATAGGAAAGAGCGATATAGCCGAATTTTTTATCCTCAAAAAACAGAGGAGTGTAAATGTATGCGCAGTCGGAATTGTTATAGATATAGTCCGGAAGCAGGTTCTTTTTCCGGTAGCTGCATTCGGGCAGTCTCTTTCCGTTTTTGAAGGCAAATTTTAGTGAGATCGTATCCGTGTCTGTCCGGGTTTCTTTGGTGTTTGTGAGAGCGAGAATATGGCTTGAAACGGAGTCCCAGTCGGAGTACAGGCAGAGATAAAATTCTTGGCAGTTTTCTATTTTTTGCACAAATTGTTCCAGAAGATCCATGCCGCAGTCAAGATCAGAGACATGCTGTAAGGCAGCGGACATGCTCATGGAAACGAGAATGGAGCTTTCTAACGCCTCAATTCGTGAGGACAATTCCCTGACAAAAAAGACAGAGTTTGCATTTTCGGAAGAACTGCATCCACAGGAGTTATGGATAAGCGGTTTCGCGGACAATAAAGTTGTGTCCGGCAGATCGCCGCCATGGATCAAGGTAAGCAGATTCTCGACCGCGCAAGTTCCAAGTTCATAGACCGGAAAAGAAACGGTGGTAAGCATAGGGGAAGTGTTATGTCCTTCCGGTGTGTCATCACAGCCGGTTATGGCGATGTCTTCCGGGATGCGGAAACCTGCGGCAAGCACGGCGGCAAGAAACAATAGCGCCAGCCGGTCATTGTAACAGACCACGGCTTGCGGCGTTCCTGCTTCGAGGAAAAAGGCAAGTGCCTCATTGACGGCGGCGGCATCATAAACGCAATGGTAAATATCTTTTTCGCCAGGTGTTTTCCCATGCTTTTTCAAGGCTTCCCGATAATAGTTTTCCCGCAGATCTGAAATGAAAGATTCTTCCGAACAACCAAGGTAACAGACGCGGTCGGCATGATGCACGGTAAGAAAATGTGCAGTCAGTTCTCCAGCCATGGAACTATTCTCTAAAGAGACTGCCGGAAACTGGTTGTCTGCCACGGCAATTTCCACGATGGGACAGGAGAGGGACTGTAATTTGTTTTGGATTTTATGTTTTAAATCGGAAGAGATATAGGTGTTCGAGGCGAAAATAACGCCATCAAAACTGTCATAATTGGGAATGTGCAGAATGCTTTCCTCGCCGATCTCGTATGCGCCGAGATTTTCTCCGTCGAGTGAGGTAAAAATTTCCGCAGTGTATCCGTACTCCAACGCTTTGTCGATAATGCCCTGGCATACGCCCTGCTGATAGGCTCCGAATATATGTGAGATAAATACGCCGATTTTTTGGGAATGGTACATGAAGAGTCCCTCCTGTCTGTATTAGGAAATTCCTATGCTTATTCCGAGTTTGCCGAAGGCAAATCTCGCAAACGAGCGTTAGCTCGTTTTTTTAATTGTAATGGAATGGAGAAGAATTTGCAATCGCTGGATTGGATTATAAAAGGAGATTGTTTGGGGAGGCATAACCGGATTACTTTAATATGTGTGATGGTTTGTTTCTATTTTTAGGAGTTTGAATTGACGATATTTTTGTATGCTAATATAATAAAAATAACGGTGGCATAAGTTTTGATGGAAGGGCAGTTGAGGGCGCAATGGCGGATCAGTGGGAAGAAAAACAGATGAAATCTACACGGGAAGAGGCATATGAATATGGTCTGCCGGAATATTTACAGCATGACCTTGACGCATACAAAGCCGCATTACAGCATGGTTCGAGTATATTAGACTGCTTGTGGGGAGAATTATACGGAAGCATCAATGCAGCCGAGATTACCGACGGCGTCATTACGGCGGAGCATGCGGATTATTTAAGGAAAAAGTATTTGTTGGGGTAATAGATATGGTTGATTTTACGGAATGCAGAAGAATATTTGCAAAAGCGTATAATGGTGCGAACGGAAAGAAAATCGCGGTTGAATATGCGGGTGAGCAGTATATGTTGAAGTTTCCGGCTTCCGGCAAAGAAAAGCCGACGGAATTATCCTATACAAACAGTTGCATCAGTGAGCATATTGCAAGCAGTGTTTTCAATATGCTTGGAATATCTGCGCAACAGACATTGCTCGGCATCTATCGGGTAAATGGCAAAGAAAAAATTGTGTGTGCCTGTAAAGATTTTACGGCTGGTGGTAAAATCCTGTATGATTTCTGTTCCATCAAAAACTCGGTGATCGATTCCGAACATAACGGCAGTGGGACAGAATTGGCAGATATCCTGGAAACGATAGAAAAACAGCAGTTTGTCAATCCGGCAATGCTCTTAGGGCATTTTTGGAATGTGTTTGTCGTGGATGCGCTGCTGGGGAATTTTGACAGGCATAACGGTAACTGGGGATTTCTGGTCGATCCGGTTTCCCAGACAGCAGAATTAGCCCCAGTATATGATTGCGGGAGCTGCCTTCTCCCGCAGGCTGATGAAAAGGTTATGCTGCGCGTGCTGGAAAACGAAGCGGAGTTAAATGCCAGAGTATATCAGTTTCCGACATCCGCAATCAAGCAGACAGACAGAAAAATAAATTACCATGATTTTCTTATGAATCCGGGATATCAGGAGTGCGACGAGGCGTTACTTAGAATTGTTCCGAGAATTGATATAGGAGAAATAACGGCTTTTGTGGAGCAGGTGCAATCGATATCGGAACTTCAAAAGAGGTTTTATAAGACTTATCTTTCTGCCAGATATGATAAAATGATTAAGCCGGCATATGGACTGGCTTTGAAAAGACTTGGAAGGGACGAGGAATAACAGGGATAATTCTTTCTAATTTGAGGGAATTAGAATAAAATTATTGTCAAAAAAATATCAATGTGGTATGATGACACCGTATTGTATCTCGAATGAGAATAATAACAGGAGGAATTGTACCATGAAAAATGAAAAGACTTATGAACTCGTGCTTACGGCACTGTTCACCGCCATAATCGTGATTATGGCATTCACCCCACTGGGATACATCCCGCTTGTAGTCATCAATGCGACGATCATTCATATCCCGGTCATCCTAGGAGCACTATTTCTCGGACCGAAGAAAGGTGCATTTTTGGGATTCGTATTTGGTTTCACCAGTTTTATCAACAACACATTCAAGGCGGCTACCGCATCGGCATTCGTGTTCTCGCCGGTGTTAGCCTACAACGTGGTCGGCGTGTCCGGTATTTTTAAGAGCTTGTACATCTGCTTTGTACCGAGGATTTTAGTCGGCGTAGTTCCCTATTTTATCTACGTTCTGATTCGTAAGGCATTAAAAAGCGAACAGAAAGCAGGAGGGATCGTTGTCAATGTGCTGGCATCTCTGATTCTTTTTATTTCCGTCAGGGCGTTTCTCATACGTCTGTTTCCGGAGAGTTTAAATGCGTTTGTGTGCACCTCGGTCGGTCTGGCGGCAGGTGTCGCGCTTATGGCAGTGCTTACCGTAAGCGGCAGTAAGAAGAGTTCGGCAAATATCGCCCTCGCATACGCGGGTCTTGCCGGAGCTTTTACCAATACACTGTTTGTTATGAGCGGTATTTTTATCTTATATAAAGACGCTTACGCGCAGGCGGTCGGCGTGGCGGGTGAGGCGGTACTGGATGTCATTATGGGTGTCGTGACCTTCAATGGTATCGTGGAGGCGGTCGTGGCGGCGATCATCGTAGCGGGTGTCGGTTTTGCGCTGACAAGGATCAAACCCATCTATTCCAAACCAGAGCGGTCGTTGGATATGGGGAAGAGAGCGGCGAAGATATAATCGACGCAAGGCATGTGGAACGGTCCGCGTATGTCTGTGTAATGGAAGCATATTTCAGCAGGCATTTGTTTGCGGTAAAAATAAATAACAGAAGACAGAGAACAATACAGGACAATAGAAACAAGATAAAACAAGGTAAAACGACGGATCAGCCGATGCAGAAGCGCTCCGGCTGATCTGCTGCCTAGGAATGGAAAGCAGGGAACAGGCATGATCTTAGCGGTTGACATCGGCAATACAAACATCGTGATCGGTTGCATCGAGAAAGAAAAGGTAAGTTTTGTGGAACGTGTGTCCACGAATCTGTCCAAGACAGAGCTAGAGTATGTGGTGGAGTTTCGGACATTGTTTGAACTGTATCATATCGGCATGGCGGATATTACAGGCAGTATCATCTCTTCGGTCGTGCCGCCCCTGACGAATATTGTCAAAGCGGCGCTTGGAAAGTTATTTCACAAAGCGCCGCTGATCGTGGGACCGGGAGTGAAGACCGGGCTGAATATCCTGATGGACAATCCGGGACAGCTTGGCTCTGACCTGGTGGTAAACGCGGTCGCCGGACTGCACTATTACGGCGCACCCATCATCATGATCGATATGGGAACGGCGACCACCATCAGCGTAGTGGATGACAAGAAAAATTATATCGGAGGAATGATTCTGCCTGGCGTCAAGGTTTCTTTGGATTCGCTGGTCAATAGAACATCTCAGCTTCCGCGTATCAGTTTAGAAGCTCCGAAGAAAGTGATCGGCAAGAATACGATCGAATGTATGAAAAGCGGTATCGTGATGGGGCAGGCGGCATGTCTGGACGGCATGATCGAGCGCATCTATGAGGAACTCGGTTACGAGGCGCCTGTGGTAGCGACCGGGGGATTATCCGGAAGCATTGTGCCATATTGCAAGAGAAAGATTGTGTACGATAATGAATTAACCTTGAAAGGGCTGGATATCATATATCGAAAAAATATGGAAAGCTAAAACTATCGCCATATGGGAGAGTTTTTGTAACAACATCATATATTCAAGGCGAAAGAGGATCGGAGGAAGATAAGATGTTAGCAGGGAAACATATCGTGCTTGGCGTGACAGGCAGTATCGCGGCATATAAAACGGCGTCGCTTGCCAGTATGTTAGTGAAGCAGAAAGCGGATGTGACCGTGATCATGACGCAAAACGCCACGAACTTTATCCATCCGATTACATTCGAGTCGTTGACCGGAAACAAATGTCTCGTGGATACGTTTGACCGGAATTTTGAGTTCCAGGTGGAGCATGTGTCGCTTGCAAAGCAGACGGACGTAGTTCTCGTGGCTCCCGCGTCGGCAAATGTGATCGCTAAGGCGGCGCATGGAATTGCCGACGATATGCTGACGACGACGTTGCTTGCCTGCACATGCCCGAAGATATTTGCCCCGGCGATGAATACCAGAATGTATCAGAATCCTGTGGTGCAGGATAATAGGAAGATGCTTATGCATTACGGCATGGAAGTGATCGCGCCGGCAAGCGGTTATCTTGCCTGCGGAGATACGGGCGAGGGCAAAATGCCGGAGCCGGATGTGCTTTATGAATATGTCGTAAAAGCGTTGACGCCCAAAGACATGACGGGTAAGAAAGTGCTTGTCACGGCGGGTCCCACACAGGAAAAGATTGATCCGGTGCGCTATATCAGTAATCATTCTACCGGCAAAATGGGTTACGCCATTGCAAGGCAGGCGATGATGCGCGGCGCAGAAGTGACACTCGTGTCGGGAAAAGTGGATCTTCAGCCGCCTATGGGCGTGCGGATGATATCCGTGGTGTCGGCGGCGGATATGGCACAGGCGGTCAAGGCATTGGCGGACGAGCAGGATATCATTATCAAGGCGGCGGCGGTGGCTGATTATCGTCCACGCACGGCGGCGGATGAGAAACTCAAGAAAAAAGACGAGGAGCTCTCTATCGAATTAGAACGCACAGAAGACATACTCGCCTATCTAGGAGCACACCGCAGGGAAGGGCAGTTTTTGTGCGGCTTTTCCATGGAGACGGAACATATGGTGGAAAATTCCCGCGTGAAGCTGGAAAAGAAGAATATTGATATGATTGTTGCCAATAATCTGAAACAGGAGGGTGCAGGGTTCGGCACGGACACCAATGTTGTGACTTTTTTGACAAAGGACGGAATCGAGGAGCAGCCGATGATGAGCAAAGAGGAAGTGGCGGATAAGCTGCTCGATCGGATTATAAAGGAAATGGGGGAATAATGTGAGAATCGGAATGGGCTATGACGTGCACCGTCTAATCGAGGGGCGTAAATTGATCCTGGGCGGTGTGGAGATACCATATGAAAAAGGGCTTTTGGGGCATTCGGATGCGGACGTGCTCTTGCATGCCATTATGGATGCGCTACTTGGCGCGGCAGCGCTCGGCGATATCGGCAAACATTTTCCGGATACCGATTCCGCCTACAAAGGTATTTCCTCGATCGAGCTGCTTAAGCGCGTGGGGAAATTGTTAGAAGAAAACAGGTTTCTGATTGAGAATATCGATGCGACCATCATCGCGCAGGCTCCGAAAATGCGCCCACACATCGACCGTATGCGGGAGAATATTGCGGCGGTGCTCGACATTGAGACGGAACAGGTCAACGTCAAGGCAACGACGGAGGAAGGGTTGGGTTTTACGGGAACAGGCGAGGGAATCTCCGCACAGGCAATCTGTATGCTGACAAGCCCAAGGGAATTGTACAGTGAGAATGTCAGTGCAGGGAAGTGCGATGAGTGTAGCGGCTGTCCTCATGCACGGTGAAGGTTGTCCAAATTGGCTGTCCTTATGCAAAATCCAGTTGACAAAATCCCCATTTTTGCATATTCTATTAGCAGAACTTAACAGATTCGATATAATTTGAATGTGATAGATATGGACGCTGAAAGGGAAGAGTACCTTTGCCAGAAGCAGACAGAGAGGAGCCGCCGCCGGCTGTAAGCGGTTCCTGCTAAGACAATGGGAAGTGCGCCCCGGAGTCCGGCTTATGCCCGGCTGACCCCGTTACAGGTTATGAGTGAAAGAATGCAGTTATAGGGCATCCTTTAAGTAGAGTGGAACCGCGGATTATTTCGTCTCTATTTCCGAACCGGAGTAGGGAGAAGGACGCGGTTTTTTTGTAGGAAATTTCTATGCTAACTTCGAGTTCGTGACGAGTTTTCTAAAATGCGAGGTATCTTAGGAATACTCATAATCTCGCAAACGAGGTTTTCAGTTTGTTCGATTTATTACAGGAAGAAGGAATGAGATATGGGTTTTATGCAAAACATCAAGGAAGAGATCCGGATCATACGCGAGCGCGATCCGGCGATCCATTCCAATATGGAAGTTTTTTTATACCCCAGCTTTAAAGTGATGCTCTATTACCGCGTGGCACATAAGATGTATCTGAAGAAACACTATTTTCTGGCGAGATGGATCTCACAGAAGGCAGTGCGCAGGACGGGCATCGAGATTCACCCCGGTGCGCAGATCGGCAAGGGCTTCTTCATTGACCATGGCAACGGTGTGATCATAGGGGAGACGACCGTGATCGGCGACAACGTCACGTTGTATCAGGGAGTCACTTTGGGCGGCACAGGCAAGGAACACGGCAAAAGACATCCTACCATCGGCAATAATGTCATGATCAGTACAGGCGCGAAAGTGCTGGGATCGTTTAAAATCGGCGATAACAGCAAGATCGGAGCGGGCAGTGTGGTACTAAAAGAAGTGCCACCCAATTCTACAGTCGTTGGTGTGCCCGGACAGGTGGTGAAGCGCAATAACAGGTTGCTGCCACAGGAAGAATTGGATCAGATCAACCTGCCCGATCCCGTGCGGGAGGATATCACAGGATTGCAGCGGGCAAATGCTGAGCTGACCAATCGTCTACTTGACTTGGAGTGGGAAATGAGGGTTATGCGTTCTGCCATGCAGGCGCAAAAGTAAAATAGATGAATTGTAAAGAGGAGCGTACAATATGAAAGTTTTTAACACACTATCGAGGCAAAAAGAGGAGTTTGTACCTTTGCAGGAAGGAAAAGTCAGCATGTATGTGTGCGGACCCACCGTGTATAACCTGATCCATATCGGAAACGCCAGACCGATGATCGTCTTTGACACGGCAAGGCGTTATATGGAGCACAAGGGGTATGCGGTTAATTACGTCTCCAATTTTACCGATGTAGATGATAAGATCATTAAAAAAGCAAATGAGGAAGGCGTGGATGCCTCCATGATCTCCGAGCGTTACATCGAAGAGTGCAAAAAGGACATGAAGGCGCTCAATGTCAAGGAGGCGACCACGCACCCCAAGGCGACCGAGGAGATCGGCGGCATGATCGAGATGATTCAGACTTTGATCGATAAGGGTTATGCTTATGTGGCGCAGGACGGCACGGTATACTATAAGACGAGGAGTTTTAAACAGTACGGGAAACTTTCGCATAAGAATCTGGACGACTTAAGGAGCGGCGGGCGTTCCCTTCTGGTGTCCGGCGAAGACCAGAAACAGGATCCGCTTGACTTCGTGCTCTGGAAACCGAAAAAAGAAGGAGAACCCTATTGGGAGTCCCCGTGGTGCGAGGGGCGTCCGGGCTGGCATATCGAATGCTCCGTCATGAGCAAGAAATATCTTGGCGATGAGATCGATATTCATGCGGGCGGGGAAGATCTGATCTTTCCACACCACGAGAATGAAATCGCACAGTCGGAGGCAGCCAACGGCAAAGAGTTTGCCAAATACTGGCTGCACAATGGCTTTCTGAATATTGACAACAAAAAGATGTCCAAATCAGACGGAAATTTCTTCACGGTGAGGGATATCAGCGAGAAGTATGATTTACAGGTGCTCCGTTTCTTCATGCTCTCGGCGCACTACAGAAGCCCGCTTAACTTCAGTGCAGATCTGATGGAGGCGGCTAAAAATGGGCTGGACCGCATTGTCACAAGTGTGGCAAACCTCAATTATCTGCTTGAAAATGCGGCGGATGGCGGAATGTCGGAAGGAGAGCAGGAACTGCAGAAACAAGCGCAGGAGTTTGTCGCCAAATTCGATGAGGCGATGGACGATGACTTTAATACGGCGGACGCAATCTCTGCGATTTTTGAGCTTGTGAAGTTTGCGAACACCAACGCATCCGAACAGTCCGGCAGGGCTTTTGTCCAGGCACTCAAGGACGAGATCGTCATGCTGTCCGATATCTGCGGGCTGGTCGTGGATAAAAAGGAAGAAATCTTAGATGCCGAGATCGAGGCGTTGATTCAGGAAAGGCAGGATGCACGAAAAGCGAAGAATTTTGCAAGAGCGGACGAGATCAGGGATACTCTGGCGGCACAGGGTATTATTCTGGAGGATACACGAGAGGGCGTTAAATGGAAGAGAGCATAACGATCTTAGATGCGATCAGGAGGGATTTTGCCTGTAAAGACGTGGATGTCCGCACATATTCGCCGCTGACACTTGCGTATATCGGCGATGCGATCTATGATCTGGTGATACGTTCGATCGTGGTGGAGCGGGGAAATCGATCTGCGAACAACCTACACAAGAAGACGGTGGCGTATGTGAATGCCCGCGTTCAGGCGAAAATGATTGATGCGCTGGAAAGTGAGCTGACTGAGGAGGAGGCGGCGGTGTACCATCGCGGACGTAACGCGAAATCCTACACTGCCGCGAAAAATGCATCGATTATTGAGTACCGTAAAGCGACGGGGTTAGAAGCAGTCTGCGGTTATCTGTATCTGCAGGGGCAGCAGGAACGGATGCTGTATCTGATTCGTGAGGCAATCACAAGGATTGGTATGGAGATTTGATGGATACGCTGTGATGGATGCGTCTGCAATGCGCAGGACAGATAACTTGTTGGCATTGCCAAGGATTACAGCTTCTATGATTATAATATAATGTATATGTAGTCGAAATATGGACGATCTGTTTTGAGAAAGGAACACAACAAGCACAATGGGATACAACGAATTTACAATCGAGGGGCGTAACGCCGTGATCGAGGCGTTGCGTGCCGGCAGGACGATAGACAAGCTTTTTATATTAGATGGCTGCCAGGATGGACCGATCCTCACCATTAAGAGGGAAGCCGCGAAAAAGGGCACGCAGATTAAATATGTGGCGAAGGAGCGGCTCGATCAGCTTTCCGAGACGGGCAAGCATCAGGGAGTCATCGCCTACGCGGCAGCATATACCTATGCGGATGTGCATGATATTCTGAGAAGAGCACGGGAAAAAGGCGAGCTACCTTTCCTTTTCCTGTTGGACAATATCGAAGATCCCCACAATTTAGGTGCGATCATCCGTACCGCGAATCTGGCGGGGGCGCATGGCGTCATTATTCCCAAAAATCGTGCGGTGGGTCTGACAGCGACGGTGGCGAAGGCTTCTGCGGGGGCGCTCAACTATACGCCGGTCGCGAAGGTGACGAACCTCGGACAGACCATCGAGGAACTCAAGAAAGAAGGATTGTGGTTTGTCTGTGCGGACATGGACGGAACACGCATGTACGATCTGGACTTGAAAGGACCGATCGGTCTGGTGATCGGCAGTGAAGGAAACGGCGTGGGGCGGCTTGTGAAAGAAAAATGTGATTTTACGGCAGCCATCCCGATGTACGGCGATATCGATTCTTTGAATGCATCTGTAGCAGCAGGCGTGCTGGCATACGAGATTGTGCGGCAGAGACAGCCGTAGAGAAATCAAATCAACTGGTATGGTTCAGAACTGCTGTAAAAATGGAAAAGCCTAAGCGTTTGGCGATAGGTTCCGGGATAAGCAGCATCGGATAAAAGTTAGGAAAGTCAGATGATGGGAAATGAAAAGAGTAAATGAAATTTTATTGGTGATGATCTTTGTATTGACGGCGGTTCTGGCGGCGGCGGTCGGTCTGAAAGCGTATGATATTTACGACACGGACAGGCGGCTTGCCAAGGAGCAGGAAGAGCTGGAGATCGCACAGGTGTATGCGCGTAACGAGGAGGCGCAGAGCCGTGTCCAGGAGATGCAGGCGGAGATCATGCAGCTGACGGAAGACAAGGAGGATCTGGAACGCTTTATCACCCAGATACAAAACGGTGAAGTGGGAAAAGGTAGCGATTCGGCGCAGTCAGATAGTACCATATCCGGTAACAGTGCGGCATGGGAAAACGGTACGGTATCGGGAAACCAGACGGTATCCGGTAACGCCACGGTATCCGGTAATGGTACAGTGTCCGGCAATGGTACGGTATCCGGCAATAGCACGGTGTGGGGCAACGGTACGGTATCCGGCAATGATACCGTGTCGGGCAACGATATGGTGTCTGGTAACAGCCTTTCCTGGTTCGATAAAAGCAGCGTGTCCGCAAACGGCGAGATCAATTATTATGACGGTTCGATGACGGAGCATAGCATTTTTGATGCGTGGCGTTACATTTATGAACAGCCCGACAATATGTCCTTGGAAGAGCGTCGCCAGCTCCGCACTTCGCTGGAGGAGACGCTGGAGGTAAACCAGTCTGACCGGGAGCGGATCGCTGAGAATAGGAGAGATTTTTCGGAGCTGAAAATTGCCTGCTTAGGCGATAGCATTACGGCGGCGGCAAATCTGGAAAATGAGGAAGACTATCAGCAGCATGCGTATCCGGCAAGGCTTAAGGAACTGCTTGGAGCGGAGGAAGTCTACAATCTCGGAATTGGCGGTTCGTCGATCGGCAGATATTGGGCGGACGCATATGTGGACAGATATCAGGAAATACCGGAAGATTCGGATATTATTATTGTCATGGGCGGCACGAATGACGGATTCTGCGTTTCGGACAAGGAGTTTGGCAGTCTGGAAGAGCGCAGTTACAGGACTTTCTGCGGGGATCTGGACGAGCTGATGAGAGGGCTTCGTGAGAATTATCCCGACGCGGAAATCTTTTTTGCAACGCCTCTGCCGAATATTTTACAGGATTATCTGATGATCGAGCGCGATTATCTGCTGCCGCAGCAGGCTTTCGTGAATGTGATCCTGACGCTGGCGAAGGAATATGATTTTGAGGTGGTTGATCTGTATAATTCCAACATTCTGGATTCCCATGATGCAAATGTGGTGGCGGACTATGTACCGGACGGGGTACATGCCAACCACGAGGGCTACCAGATCATGGCGGAGCATTTTGCCTCGGAAATCATACAGCATTACGAAGATCTCGATGAGGAGCAGGGGTCGGTGTCAGCAAATGACCTGCAGGATGGTGAGTAGGAATGGAAAAAGATTATGGGCAATACAGTGACGAAGAACTCATCGTCCGGCTTAGGGATGGGGAAAACGACATCACAGAGTATCTTATGAACAAATATAAGAATCTGGTGCGCAGCAAAGCGAAATCTATGTATATCCTCGGAGCGGATAATGACGATCTGATCCAAGAGGGGATGATCGGGCTTTTTAAGGCGCTTCGGGATTATGACTGCGGCAGGGATGTGAGTTTCATGACTTTTGCCGACTTGTGCGTGTCGAGGCAGATGTACACGGCAGTCCAGGCTTCGAGGCGGCAGAAGCATATTCCCTTAAATACCTATATATCCCTATATGGCAGTGCAGGCACAGACCATGAGGGTGAACAGGAAGAACTGGTAAACATACTTGCGGCACATAAGGAGCGCAGCCCGGAGGAAATGCTGATCGACCGGGAGAACGTGACGCAGCTGGAACAGGCGATCGAGCAGGAACTCAGCAATTTTGAGAAACAGGTGCTCGATCTGTACTTAACGGGCATGGGCTATCAGCAGATCGCCAAAGTGCTGGCGCGTGATGACAAATCGACCGACAATGCATTGCAGAGGATTAAGACAAAACTCAGGCGAAGACTGAAAAAGGCGGCGGAATGAACGGATAATGGAAGAGGCGGATATCATCTGATGGTATCGAAAAGTATCGAAAATCTGTCCCGGTATTGACAAAGCCAAAACGTCTATGATATACTACAACACAGTGATTGAGCAGGACTCATTGTCAATATGCTGCTGTGGCTCAGTCGGTAGAGCGTCGCATTGGTAGGGATATTCTTAATAGTTTGAAAAATTTCATACTAAGCTGC
>JAMPGN010000007.1 GCA_023663915.1 Eubacterium sp.
TATGCAGGATTTTATCAAAATATCCAAATATGCTGGAATGCGCAATGATCTAGCGCAGGCAGGCGGCGGAAACACATCGGTGAAAATGGACGATCACATTATGCTTGTCAAGAGTTCCGGCTGTCAGTTGGCGGACGTAAGCGAACAGATCGGTTATTCTAAAGTGGACTATCGGAAGATTGTAGATTATTTTAAGGAACATGTAGAAGTGCATGAAGAAGATGTTTTTACGGAAGAGGTCGGCAAAGAATTATTGCAAGAAGTGCAGATCGAGGGCGGACGCGCTTCGATCGAGACGTTTCTTCATGCAATTACCGGTAAATATACTTTGCATTCCCATCCTACGCTTGTCAATATATTAGCAGCGAGGTCAGGCGGCATGGATACGCTTCGCGCGCTTTTTCCGCAAGCGGTGTTTGTTCCTTATAGAAAGCCGGGGGCGGCGCTGGCGGAGACCTATTATAAACTGTATCAAAAACAGCAGGCGCAGGGCGCAGACGGATCGGTTATTTTTCTGGCGAATCATGGGCTGGTAGTCAGTGGCGACAGTGCGGATGAAGTGATAGAGAAGACAGAGCAGGTTTTGGGTAAGATCGCGGAATATCTTGGCGTGGACGATAGCGCTTACCGTGCGGCAACGGCGATTTATTGCACGATACAGAAGATCGACGAACTTAAGGGAGATATCGTCTATGTATCAGAGAATCGCTATCTGTCGCAGGAGTATGCAGGAGCGAGGTTGGTTGAAAAAGGATTATGGCAGCACGCTTTTTGTCCGGACTGCGTGGTCTACGCCAACAAAAGGTTATTATGGCTTAAGAAAAATTATGGGACGCAGGATATTCTGGATTTTATCGGACAGAATGGTGTTCCGGCGTTGATTTATTATGAAGGGCATTTCTACATTCTGGCGGAGAGTGTTAAGAAGGCGCAGGAGATAGAGAATGTGATGAGTTTTGCGGCGAGGGTGCAGTGCAGCAATCTGGGGCAGGAAATGAACTATCTGACAGATGCGCAGGAAGACGAGCTTTTAAACTGGGATGCGGAGAAATACCGCAGACAGAAAGCATAATGAGGAATATGGAGTAATGCTGTATTTAGAAGACGCAGCATGGGATGTGGAGAAGTGCTGCAGGCAGAAGGCGTAGCAGGAAATGTAATTTGATGTGGATACAGAGTACGTCAGATGAATTATGAAGGACATACGGTGATCGATAAGGAGAGAATACATGAATGTGATGATTCCGATGACGGGATATGGTTCCCGTTTTGTGGCGGCAGGATATAAGGACTTAAAACCTTTTATAAAGATCATGGATAAACCGGTCATAGAGTGGATTGTGACGAAGATGTACCCTTCGGATGTGCAGTTTATTTTTGTGTGTCGGGGAGAGCATTTAAAAGAAGACCCCTCTATGCAGGAGAGATTGTTTGAGCTTGCGCCGGAGGCAGTTATCGTATCGATAGAGGACTGGACCAAGAAAGGACCGGTATATGATGTACTGCGTGCGTACCGAATGCTGCGCGGGGCGGCAAATGCAGACGCCGCGCAGCGAGAAGGCGAAAGCAGGAAGCAGCTCCGAATGGATGGCGGGGAGATTATCGGGGCGAAGAATATAAACATAGAGGACGCATGTATTATCAACTACTGTGATTTCTATATGACGTGGAATTATGCCACTTTTGTCAAAGAAGCCAGGGAACGGGACTGCGCCGGGGCGGTGCCTTGTTATACAGGATTTCATCCGAATCTCTTGCCGGCCAAAAACTACTATGCTTCATGTCTGACCGATGAGAAGGACGATCTGATAGAGATCAGGGAAAAGTATTCTTTTGAAAAAGACAAGACAAAGGCAAAGCATTCTCCGGGGCTATATTATTTCAAGAATGGCGATATCATGGAAAAATATTGTCAGATCTTGACGGAGCATGACGAATGCGCCATCAATGGGGAGTTTTATGCATCTCTTCCATATAATTTCATGGTGCGGGACGGGCTGAAAGTGTGGGTGCCGACGAACGTAGAGTATTTCTGCCAGTGGGGAACGCCGGAAGATATGGAAGAGTTTATTTACTGGACGGACTTGGTTCGTGGGACGACTAAGGCGAAGAGACCTGACAGAAATTGTGAAGACAATGCGAAGGATAAGGAGTCCCGGAGCCAGACGGACGGACAGGCAGGGAAAGATACCGCCTGTGGAAAGATTCTGATTCCCATGGCGGGCGCGGGGCAGCGTTTTGCCGATGCAGGATATCGGGTACATAAGCCGGCGATCATGACGACCGACCGAAAGACCGGCGAAGAGAAACCGATGGTCGTATGCGCCATACAGGACTTGCCGGGCGTGGCGGCAGATGGCGGAAATGTTATTTATGTGGACAGGACTTTTCATAAGACAGACGGCGTGGAAGATGCCATTCACGCTTATTATCTGAGGGCACAATTTATTACGGTAGATCATCTGACGCAGGGACAGGCGTGCACTTGTATGCTGGCAGAAGAATATCTGAATCCGGAAGAGCCGCTTTTGATTGCTGGCTGTGATAATGGCATGGATATTAACATAGAGGTTTATAAGAAACTGACAAAAGAGTGTGACTGCATTGTTTTCACTTACCGCCATAATGAGGCAGTGCTGGCGAATCCGAATGCTTACGGCTGGATGATCGCGGATGGCGAGGGCAATATTACAGGTACGTCAATCAAAAAGGCGATTTCCGATACGCCCATGGAAGATCCGGCAGTGGTTGCTACGTTCTGGTTTCGGAAAGCGAAGATATTTCTGGATGCGACGAAGAAAATGATTGCTGAGAATGACCGCGTCAATGGGGAGTACTATGTAGACCAGGTGGCAAGACATGTGCTGGACTTAGGTTACAGGGCGAAGATTTTCGATATTGACCGTTATGTGGGTTGGGGCACCCCGGCGGATTATGAAGGCTATCAGAAGACTTGGCAGTATTTTAAGGGGTTTATCGAGACAGAAGAGTTATAGACCAAGGCACGCCGAAGAAAGGCATGAACTTTTCATGTTACAGAGATTACACGCGTTAGATTTGGAAAAAAATTATTATAAAATTTTGAGAACTGTCGTTATCGTGACAGTTTTGTTTAAGTTGCTTCTGATGGGACTTTTTTCCTCGGATTATCAAGACTTGATGTTCATTCCTTTTGTGAAGTGCTTTTTGAACGGTGAGAATCCGTATCAGTATTATTATGACAATCAGCTTCTTTCTTCTTTTCCGTATCCGCCTGTGATGCTTTGGATGGAATGCATCGGTGGATTTCTTGTCAGTCTGAGCGATACGATTCCAGTATTTGTGCAAAACTTGCTTTTTAAACTGCCCTTGCTTTTGATGGACCTGTTGGGATTGTATTATTTGATGCGCATATCAAAATCCAAGCGGAAATATATTTTAGTGTTGTACTTTTTGTCCCCGATTGTGCTGTATTCTTCTTATATGCACGGACAGTTGGACATGATACCGACCGTGTTTTTGATCGGGGCGATCTATTATATGACAGAGACAAACATAACGGCGGATAGGCTTGTGCACAATGAGAGGAAATTTGTGGCGTTCCTCACGTTGGCGTTAGCGTCGAAATTTCACATAGCGGTAGTGTTTCCGTTATTCTTTTTGTACCTTTATAAGAAAAAGGGACGCAAAAAAGCGATAGTCATGACAGGACTTCCGGTTCTGTTTACAGCGGCGATTGTAGCGCCTTTCTGGGGCAGCGGGTTTGTCAATATGGTATTGTTTAACAAGGAACAGAGCGCGATTGACAATGTCTATATCGAGTACGGAAGGGCGCATCTTCTGTTGTGTGTGTTGGTGCTTCTTTTTATTTATTTTCAGGCGTTCCATCTCAACCAGATGAACAGGGATCTTCTGATTAGTATGACGGGACTTTTGTTTTCGGTGTTTCTGGCATTCGTGCCGGCGATGCCGGGATGGTTTATATGGGTCGTGCCGTTTTTTATGCTCTATCTTGCCGGACTTTCCGTAAACAGAAGCAAAATGGTCATGGTTTACGGGGTTTTTCATTGTCTATACCTGCTTTATTATGTCTGTTTCCATTTTGCCGGGTTTACCGACCTGTCTTTTCTTGGCAGGAATCTGGACGGACTGAAAGTTGCGGATGAGAGTGTAAAAAATATTGTATTTACTTTGATGGTGGGCGTATTTCTGATTATGGTTGTGTCCATGTATCTGTACGGTGTCAACAGTAATTCGTACTACCGCAGGAGAAACCGTCCTTTTACGATCGGTATCGCGGGGGACAGTGGCGCGGGCAAGAGCCGTCTGCTTGTTATGCTGGGCGAATTGCTTTCCGTGGATAACATTCTGAATATCGAGGGGGACGGCGACCACAAGTGGGAGCGCGGCGACGATAACTGGAATGAGATGACGCATTTAAATCCGCAGGCGAACTATCTGTACAGGCAGGCGGAAGATTTAAAGGTGTTACGCGGAAACAATTCTGTGAAAAGAGCGGATTACGACCATGACACGGGCACTTTTACCGCTAAGAGAAGGATTATGCCAAAACCATATATTATTATGTGCGGTCTGCATTCTTTGTATCTGCCTCAGATGCGGCAGGTGTTGGATATGAAGGTTTATCTGGATACGGACGAGGCGCTTAGGTGTTATTGGAAGTTGGAAAGAGATCAGGGCAGCAGGGGACAGACATGGACGCAGGTGAAAGAGCAGATCGAGAGACGCCGTAGCGATGCGGAGAAGTATATCCATCCGCAAAAGCAGTATGCCGATCTCGTAATTCGTTATTTTGACGCAGGACTGCCGGAAGATTTGGATAAATTGGATAAAGCATATCAAGTGAGTCCGGGCGTGGAATTTTTGATGGATGTGAGTATCAATGCGGAGCCGATGCTCGCGCTTTTGCAGGAGAACGGGGTGGACAGCAGTTTATCCTATGATAATGATTTGATGCATCAGAGGATTTTATTTGAGGGAAATGATCTGAAAGCGGGCAGGGAGACTTGGGAAAAGGTCGCACACACAGGAATCTCGCAGATCGAGGATTTGACGGGCGGGCATATTGTGTGGGAGGATGGTGTAAACGGCATTGTGCAGTTAATGCTTCTGGCGGTGATCGGGGAGATTATGAAAAGAGATTAACTTAAGAAACAGGTGAGCGGGAGTTAAAAAAGTAGATGGTTAAGGCAGTCATATTGGATTTGGACGATACATTATATGCTTATGAGCCGTTGGACATTGAAGCGCGGGCAAGGGTGCGTGCTGCTACTTGTGAGCGGTTGGGGATGACAGCCGAAGAGTATGATGAAGCATATCTTTTCGGCAGGAATGAGACGAAACGACAGCTCGGAGATGTGGGGGCATCACACAACAGATTGTTGTATTATCAGAAGACTTTGGAATATCTTGGCGTGAATCCGATGCCTTTGTCTTTACATTTATACGAGGTGTATTGGGGAACTTTTCTTCACAATATGGTATTGTATGATGGGGCGCGTGAGTTGATAGATCATCTGCATGAAAAAGAGATTGAGGTGATGATCTGCACGGATTTAACAGCGCATATCCAGCACCGCAAGATTGAGGCATTGGGGCTGGCGAAAGATATACGATACCTTGTGACGAGTGAGGAAGCGGGAAGGGAGAAACCGTCGCCGGAGATTTTTCAGCTTTGCCTAAGAAAATTGCAGTTGCCGTCCGAGGAAGTCTGCTGTATTGGTGACAGTCTTGTGAAGGACGTGGAAGGGGCAAAGAGGATGGGTATGCAGGCGATCCTTTTTCATCCGGATGAACCGAGTGCGCCGCAGTATGAGGCGGCGGCAAAAATGATATTGTAATAAGAATCCGTGATGACAGAGCGCTATGAGAAAATTTGCATTGCAGTTGTGATGCATTGAAAGGATTAAGATATAATGAGTATTAGTAAGAAGAATGAGTTTACTCGTGTGCGAGCAGCGAATGTCGATCATGCATCGCAGATTCATGATATGATAAATTTAAAAGGGAGAAAAGCATATGAAACTGTCAATCGTTGTGCCATGTTATAATGAAGAGCAGAATATTCCGTTGATTCTTAGGCGGTTCGGGGAGATTATCAAGAGAGACGATATAGAAGTCATTCTTGTGGACAATGGTTCTACGGACAACAGTGCACAGGTGCTTGCAGAGATGCTTCCGAAGTATCCTTTTGCGAGAACGACGAAAGTTGAGGTCAACCAGGGCTACGGCTACGGGATTCTACAAGGGTTGAGAGGGTGTACGGGTGAGTATATCGGCTGGACGCATGCGGATATGCAGACTGACCCGGCGGATATTCTGAAAGCGCTTGCTATCATTGAACAGGAAAAAGGGCTGGTTTTCGTCAAGGGGAACCGCAAAGGAAGACCGTTTTTTGATGTATTTTTCACTGCGGGAATGAGTCTGTTTGAGACGTGTTACCTGCGTAAGAAATTATATGATATCAATGCACAGCCTAATATTTTCCCGAAGATTTTCTTTGATGAGTGGGCGAATCCGCCATATGATTTTTCGCTGGATCTGTATGCATTGTACATGGCGCGCAAGAAAAATCTAAAGGTGGTCAGATTTCCGGTGCTTTTCCCGGAGAGGATTTATGGGGAGTCCAAATGGAATACGGGACTGAAAGCGAAGTGGAAGTTCATCAAGCGGACGGTAGAGTTTAGTGTGAATTTGAAGAAGAATGGGAATCTGTAGGGCGGGGAATATTGTGGCGAAATGTACTTATTAATTTTTGAGAGGAGCGGCGGACATTTATTATGAAACAAATATTGACCATAAAAGAGCTTATAGAATCGGCAAAATTGTTTTGCGAACTTGAAAGTAAAGAAAATCACGTGGAACTTATAGGTGCAACAGATGGAAAAACGGTTGGCACTTATGTTGAACATAAATTTAAGCATTTTCTTCAATCTCGGTATTCTGTTGAAATTGGAAACAGCGCAAAGGGGATTGATTTGCCCGGCGCTGAAATACAGACAGATATAAAGATTACATCGATTACACAGCCGCAATCAAGCTGTCCGTTTCAAAACGCACGTCAAAAAATTTTTGGATTGGGTTATAATTTATTGGTGTTCGTATATGATAAGCAAGACACAAAGAATTCTTGTACTTTGCGTTTTACTCATTGTACTTTTATTAATAAAGAAAGAACGGCGGATTTCACGATTACAAGGCGTTTGCGTGAAATGATATATGATGGTGCAAATAAAGAGGATGTGATAGGATTTTTGCAAGATAAAAATGTTCCCGGTGATGAGATTGTATATAATGATCTTGCGGATGAAATCTTTCATTCTTTGCCTGAACAAGGATATTTAACCATTAGCAACGCTTTGCAATGGCGATTGCAATATGCTAGAGTTATTTCATTAGACAATAGTGTGCCAGGAGTTATAAATTATGAGTGGTAAACGTGAGTATGGTGATTATCAGACGCCTATTTGCTTCGCAGAAAAAGTGTGTTTCTACTTGAAAGACTATCGACATATAGAACCATCTGCGATAGTGGAGCCAACGTGTGGATTAGGGAGCTTTATTCAAAGCAGTCTGTTATTTAATGCCAAAGAGTATTATGGAATAGAGATCAATCCGGAATATTGTAAGGCTTGCAAAGATAAAATCAAGGATAATAGAGTAAAAATAATTAATTCTGATTTTTTTACTTTTTCTTCAAAATCTTTGATAAAGAATAAATCACAAATACTTGTTATTGGGAATCCGCCATGGGTTACGAATAGTACTCTTTCTGCTCTTGGTTCAGATAATTTACCGATAAAGACTAATTTCAAAGGCTTGAAAGGAATTGATGCAATTACAGGTACAAGTAATTTTGATATTTGTGAATATATTATTTTACAGTTAATAAACGAATACAGGGATACAAATACAATTATCGCTATGCTCTGCAAAACGTCTGTTGCGAGAAATGTATTTAAGGAATTGAAAAGAAATTATATTGCCTTTGAATTCTGTGATATATTAGAATTTGATGCACTAAAAGTATTTGGAATTAATGCAAGCGCTTGTGTCTTACTCATACAACTCTCTGGTAAAGAAGTTTCATCAGATGCATGTAATGTTTATTCTTTTGAAAATCCTACAATCATTAAGTCACAGTTTGGATTTTCTAATGGTCAATTTTATAGCAATTTGGATTGTATGACAGAAAATTTTGATGGTCGGTGTTGTTTTGAATGGCGTCAAGGGGTGAAACACGACTGTTCTAAAGTAATGGAATTGACTCTATGTAATGATATCTTACAAAACGGGAAAAAGGAAACAGTTCAGATTGAAGAGGATATCATATTTCCTCTTGTAAAAAGCAGTATGTTTAAAGCGCCTATTCTTCATAATTTTTCAAAATTTGTGATTGTGACCCAAAGAAAATCTCGTGAAGAAACAGAACATCTTGAATGTGAAGTACCTAAGACATGGAAATATTTAAACGATAACAAAGAACTTTTTGAATGCCGAAAGAGTTCTATATATCGCAATGCACCGCCATTTTCTATGTTTGGCGTTGGTGAGTATTCTTATTCGCGATATAAAGTAGGAGTCAGTGGTTTTTATAAGCAACCTTTATTTTCTGTTTTATATTCGGATGATGGAAAACCTGTTATGACGGACGATACAAGTTATTTCCTATGTTTTGAATGTTTTGATATGGCATATGTAGCTATGCTTTTGTTAAATTCCAAAAAAGTGCAACAATTTTTGACAAATATCGCCTTTTTTGATGCGAAAAGACCATATACAAAAAAAGTTCTAGGGCGCATCGATTTTGAAAAAATAGTTAATTGTCTGTCTATTCTTGAGCTTGAACAGACGGAGCAGAATTTGCATTTGTCGGAGTATGTTACTAATTCCATGTATGATGATTTTAGGGCTTTGCTTCAAATTGGACAAATGAGTTTTGTATAATGATAAGATGCAGATATACTATTACTATATTTTATGAATGGAGGAAACATGGAATACATAGCGCACAGAGTAAACACGATAGAAGAATTGCGGAAACTACCCACGGAATATGGCGTCGAGTTAGATTTAAGAGATGATTTAAATGGACGGATCTACATCTCGCATAATCCTTTCGAGGCGGGGGAAGATTTCGAGGATTACTGTAAAGAGTATCATCACGGGACGATGATCTTAAATATCAAGAGTGAGCGGATCGAGCACAAAGTCTTGGAATATATGAAACAGTATCGTATTGAGAAATATTTTTTCCTCGATTCATCGTTTCCGATGATAAAACTGCTAACGGATGTGGGCGTAAAGGATGTAGCGCTCCGGTTCAGCGAGCTGGAAGGGATGGATACGATTCGCAATATGGCGGGGAGGGCGGACTGGGTGTGGGTGGACTGCTTTACGAAGATTCCGCTAGACCGAAATATTTATCTGGAATTAAAAAAACTGGGATACAAGTTATGTTTCGTCTCCCCCGAACTGGAGGCGCAGGAAGAGAAGATTTCTACTTATCGGAAATATATAGAAGAGCAAGGAATTGTATTTGATGCGATCTGCACAAAGAGTTATCATATCAAAGACTGGATGTAAGGACGAAATCTATTTCATTAAGAGTGTTTCTTGGTGACTAAAAAGTGGTGTGTCCGGGAAGAAAGAAGGAAATACATATGAAAATTTCTCGACAGGAAATAAAGAGTAAAGTAGGTATAGCGGCAGCAGTCGTTGCGACGTTGTTTGTGGGTGTGTTGTTATTTTACAGGCATTGGCAGTTTGAGATGCCGCTGTATCCTAACGTGGATGAACAGTTATCGTTGGATTGCATTTATGATCTGCTGAACCAGCATATTTACGCAGGAGACATCTATGTGCTCGATTTCTTTCGTTATCCGCATCTGACGTTTTATTATGCGGTTCTTGGTGCACGTATTTTTGGAAAATTTCTAGCGGGTACGGATACGGTTATTTTACTACGATATGTTGTATGTGGTACGGCGGTTTTATCGAATCTCTGTGTCTATTTCGCAGTAAAGAAAATGACCGGAGAGCGAAAATGGGGATTTGTCGGTTTGATTCTGGCAACCTTCTCTCTATACGGGTATGCGTATCTGTATTATACGGGACCGGACACGATGATCTATGCTGTGGCGAATGTAATTATGCTGCTCGGATGCATAATTTATAAGGATGAACAAGAAGAGCGAGTCGTCTATCTGTGGTATCCGCTTCTGGCGGTCTGCATCGGGCTTGCCACGGCTTCCAAAGTTCATGGTATTCTATTTGGTATATTCTGGCTGGCGCTGCATATTAAAAAGAAGTATTGGAAGAGCCATCGGAATAATTTTCTATTTTTTCTAAATTGTATTGTGCTGGCGTTGGTGTTCTGTCTGTGCAATTATTCGTTGTTTTTTCATTTTAAGACATTTGTATGGGATAACTTATACAATCTGAGCCACTATGCATGGGGGCATCCCGGAATCGAACACAATCTGCCGCTGCTCGGTTATTTTGAAGCATATGCGCTTACCGGATACGGTGCAGTGGGTGGAATATTGCTTTTACTTGGAGTGATTTACTTGATTCGCCAAAAAGATTGGCATCAGACGATCGTATTCTTGCTTATGCCGGTGGGAGTCATTCTATTCCTGTCTAGGTATCAGATTGTGCTAGGGAGAAATCTTTCACTGGTACAGCCGTTTGCTTATCTTTTTATGGTATATGGGTTGGCGCAGGTGGCGGAATGGTTGCGGAAATGTAAGAAATGTCATCTCGACCGGAAATGGGTGATGCCTGTGCTGGTTGCGTTGATGGTTCTCTGTAATGCTTCCGTGGTGGTCAACAGTTACCGTTATGATCTGACGTATACGCAGGCGGAGCAGTATATTCAGACGCAGATTCCGGAAGGGGCGACAATCTATTGCACTTCTTTTGCGCCTGTCATAGATACGGAGCGGTATAAAGTTGTAGATATTGGCGAGGATATCACACTTTTACCGGATGAGCTGGGAGAGCGGGAATACTATGTGGATACAGAATATGCGACGGGGTATTTCCACCAGAAAAAGGATTATCTGATCGTGCAGGGCGGCGATATGTATCCCGATCTGAAAGCAGCTTATGAGGATAAAATAAGGAATTATACGCAGTTGGAAAGTTATACCGGTATCTCCTACGGAAAAGAGTGGAAATACCGGATAGGATATTTGGATATGTTTCGATACAGTCCCGCAAAATATTATGTGGGTCCGGGAATTGTGATATATGGGAGATAGTCGTTATGATGGTTGGAACGGATGGGACCTAAAGTCTCATCTTTTTTTAATATATGAAAATGATTTCATCACTATGCACAGAAAAACACACGCAAAGTTATGAATAATGTCAATTTACAATATGCTAAAACAGAGTTATTATAATCACATAAATGAAATCGATATCACACGAACAAGAATAACAAATCAAAAAGATGTATTGCGGAGGTAGGGATCATGGTAAAATTTGTGGGAAAGTCCGTGTATAAAGGCATTGCCATCGGACCAGTGTTAGTTTTGAACAAAGACGGGCAGCAGGTAAGGCGCAGTAAGGTCAATGACGTAGAGGCGGAAGTGACAAGAGTTGACGAGGCTGTGAAAGCCGCCCAGGGGCAGTTGCAGAATCTTTATGATAAGGCGGTCGTGGAAGTAGGGGAGAGCAGTGCGGCAATTTTTGAGGTACACCAGATGATGTTGGAAGACGAGGATTATCTGGAAGCGATCTACAATACAATCAGGACGGAACAGGTCAATGCAGAATATGCCGTTGCCGTGACGGGCGATAATTTTGCACAGATGTTTGCCGAGATGGACGACGACTATATGAAAGCACGGTCGGCGGACGTGAAGGACATTTCAAATCGGGTGGTTCGGTGTCTTAGCGGACATGATGAAAACGATTTCAATTTTACAGTACCATCTATCATCGTGGCAGACGATTTAAGCCCCAGCGAGACGGTACAGATGGATAAAGAAAAGATTCTGGCGTTTGTCACGGTTCACGGTTCAGCGAACTCCCACACTTCCATTCTTGCAAGAATGATGAATATTCCGGCATTGATCGGCGTTCCGCTCAATCTTGATGAAATTCAGTCGGGAATGAAAGCCGTTGTTGATGGTATACAGGGTGAAGTGATTTTCGAGCCTGACGAGGCTGTGTGTGAAGAGACAGAGCGTAAGATCGAGAAAGAACAAGAAAAACAGCGTCTTTTGCAGGAGTTAAAAGGTAAGGAGAATATTACCCAGAGCGGGAAAAAGATCAATGTTTATGCGAATATCGGCGGTGTAGGCGATGTGGGCTATGTTCTGGAGAATGATGCCGGTGGAATTGGGTTGTTCCGCAGTGAATTTTTGTATCTCGGAAGAGAAGACTTCCCGACCGAGGAAGAGCAGTTTCAAGCATACAGGCAGGTGCTTCAGACAATGGGCGAGAAGAAGGTTATCATTCGCACGCTGGATATTGGAGCGGATAAGCAGGTGGATTATTTCAATCTTGGCAAAGAAGATAATCCTGCTCTCGGATACCGTGCTATCCGCATCTGTCTGAAACAGCCGGATATTTTTAAGACACAACTCAGAGCGTTGCTGCGGGCAGCCGTATATGGAAATCTTTCTATCATGTATCCGATGATTACCTCTACGGAGGAGGTTGCCAAAATCTATGAGATTGTGGCGGAAGTCAAGAAGGAATTGGAAGAACAGGGCATTCCTTACAAAGATCCGGAGCAAGGAATTATGATTGAGACGCCGGCGGCAGTCATGATCGGGGACGAACTGGCGCAGATGGTAGACTTTTTCAGCATAGGGACCAATGATCTGACACAGTACACACTTGCCATTGACAGGCAGAACGAGCGGTTGGACGATTTCTATAACCCTCATCACAAAGCGATTATCCGTATGATTCAGATGGTAGTTGACAGCGCGCATAAATACGGGAAATGGGCAGGTATCTGTGGAGAATTAGGCGCGGACTTGGAGCTGACAGAAACGTTTGTAAAGATGGGCGTTGATGAATTATCGGTTTCGCCGTCAGTCATTTTACCATTAAGGGCGTGCATCCGATCCCTTGACTAAAATAGCGACAAACAGGGACAACAGTTATATGCAGGAGGCAAACGTGAATGGAATCGAAAGTAATTTTTCTGGATATAGATGGAACACTGACAGAACCGGGGAGCAATGTGCCCCCCGAATCTGCTGTGCAGGCAATTAAACAGGCTCGTGAGGCAGGCAATTATGTTTTCCTGTGTACGGGGAGAAATTATGATATGTTAGCACCCCTTTTGAAGTATGGGTTTGACGGCGTGATAGCCAGCTCCGGCGGATATATTAAATGCCAGAATGAAGTAATTTATGATTGTCCGATGACGGAAGAACAGAAAAACACAGCGATGGATATCCTACAAAAGAACGGCGTTTTTAGGACAGTAGAATGCATGGATGGTTCTTATACAGACGAGGAGTTTAAGGAGTTCTTAAGAGCCCATGCTTCGGAAGGCGATAATAGCGAACTTTTGCGGTGGCGGGAACAGATTGAGAAGTCCTTGAATATTCTTCCCATGAGTGAATATAAGGGTCAGCCTGTCTACAAGATTGTTATCATGAGCCCGTCCATGGAACAGCTTAGGGAGCCGCAGGAAATTCTGGCGGCGGATTTTGATTTTTGTATCCAAGATCCAAATAAGGGTGGTTTCGTAAACGGCGAGATCGTGAACAGGCAGTTTCACAAAGGAAAAGCGGTAGAGCAGGTCTGTGAATATCTTCACATTCCGGTCGGCAATTCGGTGGCGATTGGAGACAGCATGAACGACAAAGAAATGTTAGAGACAGCGGGTTTAAGTATCTGTATGGAGAATGGGAGCGAGAAATTAAAAAAGCTGGTAGATGATATTTGTCCTTCCGTACAGAAAGATGGAATCCGCGAGGCATTTCGGAAGTATCACCTTATGTAGGACACATTGGAAATTCAGATTTTACGATATTTATTTTGGGAAAAGTGATGAAGTAGCATAATTAGAAGCATTATAAACGGTAAAGGAGACACACAGTACCCGTGTGTGTATTCTATGATAGTATATAGTGAAATCGATTACATAAATATATACAAAAATATATATCAACTATTGTCAGAAATGTCAATTTACAGCAAATATAATAAGTGCTATATTATTTTTACAAAGTGATATCGATTTCATAAACAAAAATAAAGGAGAGGGAACAAATGGCTATGGATTATGCGAAATGCGCAAAGGAAATTTATGAGACCTTGGGCGGAAGAAGCAATCTGGTAAGCGCCGCACACTGTGCTACAAGACTTAGGTTGGTAACAGTGGATAACAACAAGATCGATATGAAAAAATTGGAAAACATCGACGGGGTAAAAGGTGTTTTCAGCAACAATGGTCAGCTTCAGTTGATTATTGGAACGGGTACGGTTAATAAAGTATACGAAGAATTTTTGAAGGTAAGCGGGATGACTGCGGCGACAAAGGAGGATGTGAAAGCGGCAGCAGCGGCACAGCAGCCTGTGTTTAAGCGTATGATTAAGGCGTTGGGGGATGTGTTTGTTCCGATTCTTCCGGCGATTGTAGCTTCTGGATTGATGATGGGATTGGTTGAAGCGCTCGGTAAGGCGATCCCTTCTTTTGCAGGAAGTGACTGGTACGGAATCCTTGACCTGATGGCAAACACGGCATTTACTTTTCTCCCGATACTGATTGCGGTATCTGCGGCGAGGGTGTTTGGCGGAAATATCTTTCTAGGAGCAGTTATTGGAATGATCATGATTCATCCGAATCTGATCAATGCGTGGTCGGTAGGTTCTATGGATGCGGCGGATATTCCGGTATGGCGGCTGTTTGGCTTTTTCCCGATCAGACAAGTAGGATATCAAGGGCATGTTATTCCGGTTATTATTGCCGTCTGGCTCATGTGTAAGCTTGAGAAATGGCTACACAAGCATGTACCGGAAATGATTGACCTGTTTGTCACGCCACTGTGCACCGTGCTTTTGACGGCATTTGTTACATTGGGGATTATCGGACCGATTTTCTCTACCGCAGAAACTTATGTTCTGGAATTTGCAGGTTGGATTATTACCGTCGGACATGGTATCGGGGCAATGATTATGGGAGCCTTGTATCCGCTCACGGTAGTCTGTGGTATCCATCATATGTATAATGTCATTGAGGCGGGTATGTTATCCGCTGTGGACGGACTCAATATCTGGATGCCGATCGCTTCGGCAGCAAACTTCGCCCAGGGTGCGGCTTGTCTGGCGGTTGGTTTAAAGGCAAAAAATATGAAAACCAAATCTGTGGCAATCCCTTCTTCACTGTCTGCGGCATTGGGAATTACTGAGCCTGCGATTTTTGGTGTTAATTTGAGGTTTGTAAAACCGCTCGTATGTGGTATGATAGGTGGGGCGGCGGGCGCGCTGCTCGGTTCGATTTTCCATATTGGCGCGACATCCTACGGTGTGACGGGATTGCCCGGATTTTTGATTACACTGGATTATACTTTACAATATGCGATTGTTCTTGCAGTGTCGTTCGGAGTGTCCTTTGCCCTTACCTGGTTTGTATGGAAGGAAGACGCAGAAGAAGAGACGGGAGGCGCAGGTACGGTGGAAGATTCCTCCGCATCGGCAGGCAAAGAAGCAGTAGAGGATATTGCTGAAGATGCCGCCAAAGCAGATATACAGCCTGCGGAGAATACATTGTTTGCGCCGGTAAAGGGTAATATTGTAAGCAGGGAAGAGATTCCGGATGAGACATTTGCATCGGGCGTTCTCGGAGACGGAGTCGGAATTGAGCCGGAAGTCGGTGAGGTTGTCGCACCTTTTGATGGGGAGATTTCTTCGATTACGGATACACGTCATGCCGTTGGTATTACCGGACCGGCGGGTATGGAAGTTCTGATTCATGTAGGGATCGATACGGTGAATATGAAAGGTGACGGTTTTGAACTTTTCGTTTCGGAAGGCGACCAGGTCAAGGCGGGACAGAAGTTGATTACTTTTGATATCGAGAAGATCAAGGCAGCCGGATATAGCACGACTACGGCAGTGCTTTTGACTAATAGCGACGATTACCCGGACTTTAAGATTGTCAAGACCGGCAAGACTGATACAATGGAAAAGGTATTTACGGTTGATGCCGAATGAATAAGATAAAAATCCGGTTAAAGAAAAACCGGGATAAAGAAAAAAACCCGTCAGGCAAGGAAAGTTTTGTTGATTTATATTTAGGCATAATTAAGATGGGAGAGGGAAAGGCATGAAAAAGGCAGCAGCAAAAAATGAGGATATTTTTCAGCAGAGGCTACAGCGTCATCACGACGAGTTAAGATGGTTGTATATGGAGCTGTATGACAACAGTTCTATGTTTGCGGAGCTTTGCGATCATTTGTGGCAATTTTATTTGGAAAGGAATAGTAAGCTGAAAGCCCGCGATAAGAAGCGCGAGACCGATCGGACGTGGTATAAGCAGAATGATATGCTGGGAATGATGTTCTATATTGATAATTTTGCTGGAGACATGAAAGGCGTGGAGTCGAAACTGGATTATATTGAGAAATGCAATGTCAATTACATTCACCTCATGCCGTTCCTTGATACTCCCAAAGGACGTTCGGACGGCGGATACGCCGTCTCGGATTTCCGCAAGGTACAGCCGAAATTAGGTTCCATGAAAGATTTAGACAGTTTGACGGCGGCGTGCCATGAGAAAGACATTAATGTCTGCATGGATTTTGTCATGAACCATACATCGGAAGACCATGAGTGGGCGAAAAAGGCAAGGCAAGGCGACGGCGAATATATGAGCCGCTACTTTTTCTACGATACGAAGGAGGAGACGGATCAATATGAAAGAACTGTGCCGCAGGTGTTTCCGACTACCGCTCCGGGTAACTTTACATGGCTTGAAGATGCCGGAAAGTATGTGATGACGACCTTTTATCCGTACCAGTGGGATTTAAATTATAGGAATCCGAGGGTATTTAATGAGATGATGTACAATTTCCTCTATCTGGCAAATAGGGGAATCGATATCATCCGCATCGATGCAGTTCCTTATATCTGGAAAGAGCTGAACACTTCCTGTCGTAATCTGAGACAGGTGCACACGATCGTGCGCATGATGCGCATGATTGGTGAGATCGTCTGTCCGGGGATACTTTTGCTGGGTGAAGTGGTGATGGAGCCGGAGAAGGTGACACCGTATTTTGGAACGGTGGAAAAGCCGGAATGTCATATGCTCTACAATGTTACTACCATGGCAACCACCTGGCATACGGTGGCAACAAGAGACGTGAGACTGTTAAAGAAACAACTGGATATCGTGAATGGACTGCCGAAAGATTATGTGTTCTTAAATTATCTGCGGTGTCATGATGACATTGGTTGGGGACTCGACTACGGTACTTTGCGGTTGGGCGGCATGGAAGAGCGGAGCCATAAGCAGTATCTAAACGATTACTTTCAAGGTTACGCGGGAGACAGCAATAGCCGGGGCGAACTATACAACGCCGATCCGATTACAGGAGACGCAAGATTCTGCGGTACGACCGCGTCGATGTGCGGTATCGAGAAAGCAGGCTTTGAGCAGGATGAAGAGGCGATGGATCAGGCGGTCAGACTGGATCTGATGCTTCACGCATATATGTTTATGCAGTCTGGTATCCCTGTTTTGTACAGCGGGGATGAGATCGGACAGCTCAACGATTACGGCTACAAGGACGACCCGGATAAGGCGGCGGATTCGCGCTATATCCACCGTGGGGCGATGGACTGGAAATTAGCGGACAACATTCAAGATACAGATACGGTTCAAGGCAGAATTTTCCAGGGACTTGCGCAGTTGGAGCAGATTCGCAGGATGGAAAAAGTGTTTGTCTCCAATGCGGACACTTGGACGATCGAGACAAATGACCAGTCGGTGCTGTGCATTGGTAGATATTTGGAAGGCGAGAAGCTAATCGGAGTGTTTAATTTCAGCGAATATGACAAGATGGCACAAGTTGGAGAAGACGACGGAGAATACGTAGATTTGGTTTCGGGCAAAGTAGCAAAGTTATATGATGTCGATATTCCGGCATATGGTTTTTATTATTTTAAGAGAAAATAGAGTATTCGTAAAGTCTGTTTATAGCTGAACAAAGAGAAGATAGCGGTTGAAAGACAGGGAACGAAGTATGAACATAGCAGAGATCGCAAAGTTGGCAGGCGTATCGAACGCTGCCGTTTCACGATATTTTAATGATGGATATATTTCGGACGAGAAGCGGGAGGCAATACGCCGCGTCGTGGAGGAAACGGGTTATCACCCTTCCGCGCAGGCACAGATGCTTCGCACGAAAAAGACGAAGATGATCGGTGTGATCGTACCGAAGATTGCATCCGCGTCGATCGGGCGCGTGGTGGAAGGAATCTTGTCCGTTCTGAATGCCAGCGGATATCAGATGCTTCTCGCGGTGACACAGAACGATCCGAAAAAGGAGTTAGAATATTTGTCTGCTTTCCGTGAAAAACAAGTGGACGGCGTAGTGCTAGTCGCGACGGTTTTTACCACAGAACACAAGCGTATGTTGAAAGATTTGTCCGTCCCGGTTGTGATTGTAGGGCAGTATTTGTCCGGCTATTGCTGTGTATTTCACGATGATTATCATGCGTCCTATGACCTCACGAAGCTGATTCTGGAAAAAGGGAGAACGAAGCTGGGATACATCGGCGCGATACAGCAGGATAAGGCAGTGGGAGCGGAGCGTTACAAAGGGTTTTGTGATGCGGTGCGTGACGCGGGACTGGAGGAGCTTTCACAGAATCACGTGATAGCGGCATTTACGGTCGCTTCGGGTTATGAGAAGGCGGGAGAACTGCTCAAGCAGTGTGACGGGCTGGATGGACTAATCTGTGCGACGGATACCATGGCGGCAGGGGCGGTGCAGTATCTTAGAGAACATGAGAAAAAAGTTCCGGAACAGATTCTAGTAGCGGGTCAAGGGGATTCCGAAATGGCAAAGGTAACATCCCCGGCGCTGATTACTATCCATTACTCCTATGAAGAAAGCGGAGAAATTGCAGTCCAGATGTTACTGGAACTGCTGGGACGTGAAGAGAGCGCCGTGCGGGAAGTCAAGCTGGGTTACTATATTGTTGATCCAGACAGCCATTCCGATTAAAAATATCGCTGCCCTGTGCCTGCTGTGCCGGCAGGTAGCGCAACGCCAGGAAAGCATTGCGGTCGCGGGAATACAGATCCCGAAGCTCTTCGGAATAACCTACTACCATATGCGGGAAGTTATTCGCATAATATTCGAGAATCCTGCCGCAGTCTTTTTTCTTGCTTTCAAACCCATCCCCCGTTTTACCCGTGCCGTTGGCTGGATAGAATATGATACTGTAATGACTGCCGGTATAAAGACCGTTCGTATAATGTTTCGTGCGGTGCTGGTACAGCCATGCAATGTTACTATTCCGATATGCGCGGGGTACAGAACGGGCGACATCGTATGTAAAAAGATGGCCAACGCGGATGCTTTTGTTGAGTGTGCAGGCGTTTTGATAGTCTGAGACGATCTGACTCTCTGCATGGGCGTCAAGCTGTGCAAAATCTCTTTTGATCTCTTTCAGATAACCACCGGTACATGCCTTGATCAACACAAATACACCAATAAAGAAAACCAGTATCCCACATCCGCTCATCAGATAAAGCCGTAAAGGACTGATATCATCTGCAAAAGTATTGTCCACCAGAACATAATTTACGACATATTCATCGATTTCATCAGAAGAAAAATCCATCTCCTCAAACCAGTTTTTATAATAAGAGGCTTCGTCGGAATCCATGGGGCGTACATTGCCTTTTACGGCAGCAGTGCTGTCTAAAGTATCGCCTTCACCCATAAGAAACGCCCATGTATCGTCGCAGATGCCGTCGAACTGCGAAGCTCTCTCCTCGCTGACGCGCACGCCGATATATTTCTCCCCGTCCACGCCATAAGGAACTATATAATATTCATAAAGATGACCGTTGCTTGCCTCATACTCCGCGAAACAGTCATATACCGCATATATTTCACTGTTTGCTATCGTATTGTCCAATTTATCATTCGGAATATCGTCCAGACATGTACCGCCTTCCAACATGTCAAATATCTGCAATATAGCATGTCCGTTGAATGCAAATAAAACAACGGCAACTAAGGTCGTGAGTGCCACTATCCATATCACACCTCTGACAGACTTTACCTTTAACTCTTTTAATAGTTCTTCCATTGTTCCCCCTCTTCCTGTGTAAATGTACCTATAACGTACATTATCCATTCTATAGGAGATACGGGCAATTGTCCATTCTTTTTCTATTAAGATTTGAGTGTCTCCAGGATTCGAGTGTCAACGGATTATGAAAGATTATCACAGCTCATAATGAAAATCGAACTTTATTTTCGCAGCAAAAGCTCTTTCGATAAACTAAGGCTGGCAGATTGCACAAAAAGTTCACGCAGTTGTCTTGTGAAGGAGACTGAGATTTTCTTAGTATTCCGTCTGTGAAATAGCAATTTCGGGACACGGATGTCCCGAAAAGCCCGAATCGCGCACGGATGCGCGTTGAGGGCGGTTGCGTCCGGTATCACAGTTGACACCGGAATACTTAGAAAATCCATTCGACGAAACCCGACACAAGAGAACTTTTTGTGCAATCTGCCCTCTCAACCTTTATGATGCATCTTTTTCCCTCTCGAATCCCCACAGGAAATAATTTCATTCAGCTACTGTAAAAGAAACTCCTGTAACAGCAGTTCCAACTCTTCCATTTCAGGTTCAGAAAAAGAAGGAACATCATCTGAAATTGCAGTCTTGCCTATAGGCTGCTTTTCCTCTTTTTCCGGAAGATCCGGCTTGACTAACTGCATGTCCAACTCCGTCTGCTCCAAGCGGTTGGCAAGGTGGTTTTCCAGATAGTCCACAAGATTAATCCGCAAGATATTGATCTTGCCGGAGATGTCAATCAGCGAGGAGACCGCAAAATAACAGTACAGTCCGAGAAAACTAATGACATAAAAAGGCGCAATTTGAAAAAAATTTTCATTATGGATGATGCTAAGGCATGCGCCGATTCCGGCTACCAAAACAGCGAGGAGCATGAACTGTCCGGACAGATGTTTTAATACGGATAAAGGGACAATCCCGAATTTCATATGGCTGATAAACCTGTCCACAAAGACGGGAACATTGGCAACCTTTTCATTGATCTTGCAGCAACCGGAAAACTTGAGTTTCAGTTGTTGCAAAGATTTATTTGTGGTGGTAGACATATGTTCTGTCTCCCAGATCAAGCGATGATAGATCACTCCTATCACAATTTGGCATATGATACTACAGGACAGTAGTGCCAGAATCGCGATCATAAAATTTTTATGTTGAAAGAAAATCGTCAGCATAGTTTGTCATACCCTCCCCGGTATCCTGCCATCTGGTTCATCCGGCAGGATACCTGATAGAATCAAGTGATTGGCGTGCTTTTATTATAGTTGGAAAACTTACAGGACAAAAGCTGTAAAGCATCGTGGAATTAATGCTTTTTATGCATCTTTTTATATATCGGCGAGTCCGCGTTCTTTTGCGCGCAATACTGGAAACGGATGGAAAAATATGTTACAATAACTAATATTGTGTAAATCAGATTTATCAGGGAAAAATATTTATTGTAAACGGGAGGGAATGCAAATGATTTATCATCCGCAAGGAGTATGTTCAAAAGAGATTAATCTGGAAGTGAAAGACGGTGTTATCAAGTCCGTGGCGTTTACAGGAGGATGTAACGGTAATCTTCAAGGGATATCCAGTCTGGTTTCCGGAATGAAGATTGAGGATGCAATCGCGAGGCTGCGAGGCATTAAATGCGGATTTAAGAATACTTCCTGCCCCGATCAACTGGCATGTGCTTTACAGGAAATCTTAGACAACTAGGAGGTTTCTTTTATCATGAGTAAAAAAATCGTACTTACCGGCGGCGGAACTGCCGGACATGTAACCCCCAATATGGCGCTGATCCCGAAACTGCGGGACTTGCAATATGAGATAGCCTATATGGGATCTTACGACGGTATTGAGAAGAAGTTGATGGAAGATTTCGATATTCCGTATTTCGGTATCGCGACAGGCAAATTCCGAAGATATTTTGACCCGAAGAACTTTTCCGATCCGTTCCGCGTGTTGAAAGGAATGCGGGAAGCCCGTAAATATCTTAGGGAGCTCCATCCCGATGTACTGTTTTCTAAAGGCGGGTTTGTGAGCGTGCCAGTCGTGCGCGCGGCCGCTTCGTTAGGTATTCCGTGCATCATACACGAATCTGACATGACGCCGGGGCTTGCCAATAAACTCTGCATTCCGGTTGCCAGAAAAGTATGCTGCAACTTTCCCGAAACCTTTCGTATGTTGCCGACAAGCAAGGCTGTGTTGACGGGTTCTCCGATCAGAAAAGAACTCGCAATGGGTAACAAGGAAGCCGGATATAGACTATGCGGGTTTGATGCATCGAAACCGGTCATTATGGTGGTAGGCGGAAGCCTCGGTTCGGCGGCGATCAATCAGGCGGTCAGGGATGTACTTCCGGAGCTTTTGAAAGATTTTCAGGTTGTGCATCTGTGCGGCAAGGAGAAAATGGATAATCTGCTCCTTACGACACCCGGATATAAGCAGTTTGAATATGTGAGTTCCGAGATGAAAAACCTATTTGCCATGGCGGATCTTGTGATTTCCAGGGCGGGTGCAAACGCGATCAGTGAAATACTGGCATTAAAGAAACCGAATATTCTCATTCCACTTCCGGCAAGCAGCAGCAGGGGTGATCAGATCATGAATGCCAAGTCGTTTGAGTCCCAAGGGTTCAGCATTGTGATTGATGAGGATGACTTGACAAACAAACTGCTGTTGGAGAAAGTGCAGGAATTGTATTTCAATCGATTTACCTATGTTGATGCGATGAGTAAGAGTAACCAGCGCGACGCGATTGGAACGATCATTGGGCTGATCGAGGACGCGGTGAATGGAAAGTAATCCGCCGCAAAGCGAGATGGAAAATTCTTGAAAAACGAAATACGCAATGCTACACTTATGTATAGAACATGCATGGGCGATATGCACGGGTATAAAATCAATGAACAGTCTAGCTGTGAATCTGTGTCATGGCGGGGCGGTTCGGAATGGAGGATGAAATGAGCAAAGTTACATTTGACTATTCTAAGGCGGCTTCCTTTATCGGTGACAACGAAGTGGAATCCATGAAGAAATTGGCGCTTGATGCGAAGGAAGTGCTTGTGTCAAAGAGTGGGGCAGGAAATGATTTCTTAGGTTGGATTAACCTGCCGGTGGATTATGACAAGGAAGAGTTTGCGAGAATCAAACAGGCAGCGGCTAAGATTCAGAGCGATTCGGAAGTTTTGGTGGTGATCGGTATCGGCGGTTCTTATCTCGGCGCAAGGGCGGCGATCGAGTTTTTACGCCACAGTTTCTACAACGTAGTGGATAAATCGATCAGAAAGACACCGGAAATCTACTTTGTAGGGAACTCGATCAGTTCTACTTATATTAAACATCTGATTGACGTGATCGGAGACAGAGATTTCTCGATCAATATGATTTCTAAATCTGGCACGACCACGGAGCCGGCGATCGCGTTCCGCGTATTCAAAGAGATGGCTGAGAAGAAATATGGCAAGGAGGGCGCAGCAAAGAGAATTTACGCAACGACTGATAAGGCGAGAGGTTCTTTGAAGAATCTTGCAAACGAAGAAGGCTATGAGAGTTTCGTGGTTCCGGACGATGTAGGCGGACGTTTCTCGGTGCTGACGGCGGTAGGTCTTCTTCCGATCGCAGTGTCTGGCGCAGATATCGATAAATTAATGGAAGGCGCGGCGGAAGGCAGAAAGATGGCGCTGGAAGCTCCGTTCGAGGAGAATGATGCGGTGAAATATGCGGCGCTTCGTAATATCTTACTCAGAAAAGGCAAAGTGATTGAGATTCTTGCCAACTATGAACCCAGCGCACACTATGTATCCGAGTGGTGGAAGCAGCTTTACGGCGAATCCGAGGGCAAGGATCAGAAGGGTATCTTCCCGGCAAGCGTTGACCTTACGACCGATTTACATTCTATGGGGCAGTTTATTCAGGACGGTTCAAGAACGATGTTTGAGACGGTTCTCAACATCGAGACAAGCAGGGAAGAGATTATCATCGGTGAGGAGCCTGTGGACTTGGATGGTCTGAATTATCTGGCAGGAAAGAATGTGGACTTTGTCAACAAGAGCGCTATGAATGGTACGATTCTTGCACACACGGATGGGCAGGTTCCAAACTTTATGATTAACGTACCTGAGGTGAATGAGTTCTATCTGGGCGAGTTGTTCTATTTCTTCGAGTTTGCATGCGGCGTCAGCGGATATCTTCTTGGCGTGAATCCGTTTAACCAGCCGGGCGTTGAGAGCTATAAGAAGAACATGTTTGCACTTCTCGGCAAGCCGGGATATGAGGCACAGAGGGAAGAGCTGCTTAAGAGATTATAGAAAAAAACAAGCGTCAGCTCGTTTTTTTCTAGCCGATTAGGACCTTCTTCCCCTCGAAAGCGAAGCCGTACTTCCGAATGCGTTCGGCGGGGATTCCTTCTGCTTCAAGCGATGCCGCATAGCGTTTCTCTTCGATCTGTAAGAGCGCCGCGTCAACGGTATCTTGCAAGGTATTCTCGTCGTCGGCATCGTGTACTTTAAATTCTATGATAATGGCATCGTCTGCAGTGTAATTGTCTGTGGCTTTACTGACGTTATTTTTGGGTTTGAGCATTACATCATAACGCCCGAATCCGCTTTCACGGTTTGAGGTAATCGTATATCGGTCTGATAGTTCTACCATGAGCCCCAATACAAATCCGTGGTAAAAACGTTCTGGTTCTGCACTGTCGGACGGCTTGTTTCCGGCGTCAAAGTTACTGAAAGTGGTGAGAGCAACTTTGTTCATGTAATGGTTCATTGCTTTCTTGTCATTTAATAACAATGCCTTGATGAAATCGTTATATGCCGGGGCATAGCCTTTAAACCATCCTTCGATCATATTCCGAAACATCAGCCGCACTTCTTTATTCGTGAGTTTTAGAATATATTCTTCTTTGCCGGATTCCGGATCGAAAGTGTAACTTTCCACTTTGAGATAGCCGCTGGCAAGCAGCAGACTCCATATCGCGTATTCGTTGTGGTCAAGCTGATTGAATACGATCTGCTCATCAATTTTCGTGTGAAGAGTACCACCGCCTAGCAGGTCTTCCATGATGATTTTGATATCTTTACTGCCCTCGCGTATCAGCTTTCCGATGAGGCTGTTGCTGCTGGTGTTCGCCCAGTAAGTGGAGAGTTTATGTTTATCAAGAAAATTGATGATTGACCATGGATTGTATAGGTCTGTTGTATCACCAAAAGTAAAGCCGTCATACCAAGACCGTACAGAATCTTCCATATCAGATAATTCAAATTCATATAACGCTGCCGATACCTCTTTTTGTGTAAAACCGAAGCAATCCGTGTATTTGTTTGAGGTTGAAGTTATCACTGTCAGATTGTTCAAATCAGAAAAAATACTTTCTTTACTGACTGTTGTGATTCCCGTCATCAATGCTTTTTCTAAAAACGGGTTTGTCTTGAAAGTTGAGTGAAAGAAGTTTCTGATAAAGGTTACAATTTTGTTCCAGTATCCGTTGATGTACGCTTCCTGCATCGGCGTATCATATTCGTCCAGTAGGAGAATAACTTTTTTGCCATAATAGCGATACATAAAATCGCACAGCCTATGGAGGGAGATTGTCGCCTCAGGTTCCGACATATGATCAGATACCCTGTTAAAGTATTCACGGTCTTTGTCTGTAAGGATATCGCTATCTTTTAGAAAGTCGTTTTTGATATATAGATCAGTGAGTATTTGACAAATTCGGATCTTTGCACTTTCGTAGGTATCCTCTTTCACATTTGCAAAGGTGAGATTGATGACGGGATATGTTCCCTGTAGATTACGATATTCTTCATCATTCCATATATTCAATCCGGCAAAGACTTCTCCCTGTCCGCAGTATTCTATGGAAAAGAATCTGTCCAGCATATTCATGTTAAGTGTCTTGCCAAACCGCCTGGGTCGGGTAATCAAGGTAACAGCATCGTCATTTTCCCACCATTCCTTGATAAACAACGTCTTATCTACATAGAAGTTGTTATGCGTCACAACTCGCTCAAAGTCCTGTGTTCCGATTCCGATTGTTCTTGCCATATGGATAATCTCCTTATATTACATGCTTACGCCCTTGGTTTGATAACATCATCTTAACACACATGATTATGTAATTCCACGAAAAATAACACTGCATTTTCATACTCTTTATGGCTGTGCATAGAAAATGATACCATGATATCAACGTCTGATTCTAAATTAAAGAAGCGTCACCGAAAACAGTTCCAATCCATCTGATTCGTCAAACCGCAGGACAAGTTCATATTCTCCGGATTCCATATCAAAAGCTGCATTTACCACATACTCTTTATCCCTTTCTCCCTGCAGCGAAACTGTCAAAGCCTCTTTTCCATTAAGAAGAACTGTCACCTTTCCACTGCCTGCAAATGCCAGACAAATACCAGTCCATGACTTGTCATTTTTTAGATAACGAAATATCGCTTCATCTCCAGCAGAAATATTGGTCAACTTTTCTCCATATCCAAATCTGTTCTCCACATCGATGAAACAGTTCCCCTTCATGCCGCATGCCTGATAGCCCATGATTTTCTCACCTGGCAAAAAAGGAGCGCCAGCTCCCTGGGATGTCATTTTTACCTCATCGATTGTCCCATCGTCGTTCACATATATTTTCTCCATACATAGTCTGCGGTACATTTGTGTATTTCGGCTGCACCTGTGGTAAAACACATACCACTGACCATTCACACATTCGATAGAGCCATGGTTGTTCCAGCTCTGTGGGTCGCAGCCATCGTTGTCGATAATGATGCCCTGGTAAACAAACGGACCAAGCGGTGATTTTGATGTCGCATATCCCAGCGAAGTTGGTTTCCCTCGTTCCATATCTGCAAATATGTAATAGTAAGTATCCCCTATCTTCCGCACGGAAGATCCTTCATGAAAATAATGCTCTTTTTCTGTCACCAGGTTATCTACAACCTGGTCCGCGTCGAATGACATCATATCCTCATTCAGTTTTACCCCTTTGCCGGAGGTCTGTCCCCAATAATAATACGCCTGTCCATCATCGTCGATAAATACTGCGGGATCAATCTGACCGCATGGAAGCTGAACGGGAGCTCGAAATGGCCCCTCCGGCTTGTCAGATACTGCAACTCCCTCACTGCCGCCCGACATACAAAAGTACAGATAATATTTCCCATTGTGACAGACTGCATCCGGTGCAAATAAAAGTTCCTGCTTTCTCCACTCTGCATATTCCTCCTGCGATACCTCTGCTGGTTCTTCCGTTCTGCTGTCAATCATTTTCTGCAGAAACGGAGTCGGATTCTGCCAGTCAAGTCCGGGATATTTCATTTCTTCTCCCATCCACGGAACGTCCTGCGCACGGAAAGAAACATCATGTACCGTCCATTGCTTCATATCCGGCGTGGATATTACGCGGTACTCTTGACTACAATAAGTTATATCCAAAGCATCGTAGCTCCCATATACATAAAGCTTTCCATCCGGCATCACATGAGCTTCCCCGTCCGGCACATGAAATTCCACCGGAAGTATCGGATTTCTTTGATTTTCATATTTCATACCCCGCTACCCCCTTTTCTTAATAATTTATTTTACAACCTGCAGATTAGAGATAGATAAGAGCCATGTTTTTCTCCATTACAATTTCTCCTGTTCCGATGCATAGTACTTTTCTATCTCATTCTCCATATAGGGCAGCCACCATTCTAAATAACCCGCTTTGGTTGGGTGAATAGGATCTGCCATATACAGATCACGCTCCTCTCCTGATATTTGGTTGAAACTTTCATCGTTCCACATATCAATAACACCAATGCCCCATTTCTTCTGAATTTCTTTCAGCAGTCCAACCATAGCTTCATATTCCTCACTGTCATATTGAGGATTGGTATAAAACATAACAGGGCAATTCCATTGCGACTTTGCATAAGCAATGATATATTCCATTGCACCTGCTACAGTATGGGTATCAAAATCTTTAAGCTCCATCGTTGAACTTATGGTTCCTAGTGTTTTTTTCTGAGTTGCATCATTCGTTGATAATTGGCAGATAAATAAATCTATATGGGTCTCATTCATCTTTTTTAATCTTGCAATGTAGGAATCCTTTCCTTCCTCGACCAATGTTGTTCCTGAAACCGCTTCCTTTATCACTTCGTTTCCGCTTTGCTTTCCAATATAATCTACAAAGGAAATTCCCTGAGAGGATGCGCCATAAGTTACAGAGGAACCTAAAAAAGCAATCTTTTTTTCTTTTAACACACTCGCCTCCTTTTCCGCTAACTTATCCAGATGATACACCCTGCTGTTTCCCGGATGCCGTGCGGTCTTTATATCATGCAGTTTTGCAAACAGTCCCCAGCTCCAGACATATCCACAAAATGCATACCATCCGGCGGTTATTACAATCAAAATTCCTATTATGGTCAACAGTCTTTTTCTTTTCATATTATATCATACCTTTCCGAGGCGCAAACAGTTTGTGAAGGATTTGTCAAATTCTTTCGCTCTTGCCTTGTACAAAACGATAAATCTTTCAGGCCATACACTGAAAGGTCTATCGTTTTGTATAAATTGATCATCTACTTATTTTCGGCTTTACGTTCTGCTATTTCTTCTTTCATTGCCGGGAGGGTTTTCTCCAGGTTAAACATAGCAGCTAGGATGAACATAATAATAAACATAACAAGCGGAATGATGAAGGAAAAACCATAAATTGCCATCTTGGTTGCATTCGTTGCAACGGTTAAGCTTGCATCATATCCGACAGCGCCTAACATCCATCCGATGAGAGAGCCTCCGATACCGGTACCCACTTTCCCGCCGAAAGAATAAGCAGCATTGGAGGACGCAACCATTTTCACACCATACTTATACTCATTATAATCAATGGACATAGAAGTCATAACACCAACAAGACACATCATAGGAATGGTCGCATAGGTCGTAAAGCATCCTAAAATCATATATGCCGTAAAGTTGTTATGCAAAAAGATCATAAGCGTGTTGGAAAGAATACCAACGGCAAAACTAAATTTTAATGTCCCCGTGACACCCAGTTTCTTTACCAGAATACCTACGGAGGCAAATCCTATGAAAGTAGGAATCAGACCAACTCCGCCTAGGATACCAACCAGATTGTCATCTCCGAATATCCATTTACAGTAGTAGGTTTCGGCTGCACCGGAAATGCCATAAATGATACAAGACATCAGATTAACAATCAATACAATTACCCAATACTTATTGTGAAACAGTTTGCCAACGGCCTCCCCAAATGGAACTGGATCTTCTTCCTCTACTGCCTCAATAGTTGTTCCTGCTTCTGTTGCAGTCTCACGACTCTTCAGATAACATATAAGAAGCGTCAGCACCAGGGCAAGTCCGATGATTACAGCAAATTTGATCCATGCACTCTGGTTTCCGCCCAGCATATTGGTAATCGGAATAATCATGATAGCCATGATAAAACCTGCCACATATCCCATTGCCCCACGCCAGGTCCCCATAACACCACGTTCCTCCTGGCTGTTGGTACGTACTGTCATCAGAGATGAATATGGTACGGCGATTGCCGTGTAAAGTACAGCCGAAAGTAAAATATTAGTTACCAGGGCATAAGCAATCTGCACACCTGACGCTGCATTCGCAGGTACTGTGAAAAGCAATACCAATGCAATGGCGGCCGGAATACCTGCTTTCAAAAGCCATGGCCGGTACTTTTCTTTGCCTTTTGGTGTATGGTCAATGATGTTGCCCATGATCAGATCCGTGAAGGCATCAACGATTTTTGTGATAAGAAGCACGGTAGCGATTGCCGCTGTAGCAACTCCCACTTTATCTGTATAGAAATAGGTCAACTGACCTACTAGTCCGGACATCGCATTTAAGGCAAACTGACCTAATGAATCGCCAAAGTAATCCCCAAAATGCATTACTTTCTGAACGCCGAATTTGTCCTTTCCCAATGGTTTTTTAGCCATATGTATAGCCCTCCTTTTTCGTGTTTTTTACGTTAAAATCATGTTATTGTGTTTTGTGTTTATTGTATTGTAATTTTATACGAATTATTATAAATTCATTTTCACTACACAAGTTCTAATCTTCTAAGATTTATAACGGTCTTTCCGTGCTTCTGCATTCAACGCGTCAATGACTGCCTGATATAACGGCTTTGCTTCCGGTCCCTGCAATAGAAGTTCGGATATCGTCATGCCATATGCAAACTTGATCAGCGGATTATCGAGCATTCCCGGTTGTGCCTGCTCAAACATCTCGCGTCCTAGTTCCTCCGCAACCAGTTCACCCAAGGTTGATTCCATGGTATATTTGTCAAATTCGAGATAAGTATCTGTCTCATATTCATAATGATAATTTCCGGAACCGACAGATAGCTCTTCGTTCTTTTCAGGAAGATACAGTATCGCCGTGGTATTCGCAGGAATCCTTATATCCACGCTGATCTTTCCATCCCTGCAGGTCCAAGCACTCCGGATCGTGCCATAAACCGATTCATATTCTGCTGACACTTCTGTCATTCCTCTGGTCAGTCTCGGCTGTATCCGTATCTTTTTATATCCCGGCTCTATACTGTGGATGCCTGCCACCTTCTCATACAACCAGCTCCCAATAGAACCGTAAGCATAGTGGTTGAGTGAATTCATACCCGATTCGTCAAAATCTCCGTTTTCCAGAATGGAATTCCAGCGCTCCCAGATCGTGGTGGCGCCTTTTTTCACTGCATAGAGCCATCCCGGAAAATCCTCTTTCAGGAAGATTTCGTCTGCAAGTTCATGCTGTCCGTTTTCTGACAAACAGTGGCACAAATAGGGTGTTCCAACGAATCCCGTCGTCAGATGGTTGTGGTGGGCGCCAATATTCTGTATCAAGGTATCAAGGATTCTCTTTTTGTACTCTGGCTTTGTCAAATGGAAATGCAGCATCAGCACACACGCTGTCTGCGTCTCGCTGACCAGTCTTCCGGTCTTTGTGATAAATTCCTCATTGATGGCATCCACAATTTCATCATATAAATCTCCATAGGTTTTCTCGTCCGCGGTATCTCCCAAGACTGCAGCGGCATCCCTCACAATTCTTGTGGAATACGCATAATACGCATTCGCTACCAGATATTTATCCGTTCCTCCCGTCCGGTCCGTACTTCCCGATTCGATATCCAGCGCAAGCCAGTCACCATACTGGAATCCACTCTGCCATAACCCGTTTTCGGAAACCCTTGCATGAATATAATCAACCCATTTCTTCATCATAGGAAACTGTTCCGCAAGCATTTGTTCATCCCCATAGGTTTGGTAAAGCGTCCAGGGAATGATTGTCGCCGCATCACTCCATGCCGCCGCTCCTGCCTGGTCTCCCAGAATATTGGGAACGACATGAGGTACGCCCCACTCGGCGGAAGTTTCCACGGCCATATCCCGGAGCCATTTACGGAAAAACGCCGCCGTATCGAAATTGTAGGAAGCAGTACCTGAAAAGACCTGTGCATCCCCGGTCCATCCAAGCCGCTCATCTCTCTGCGGACAGTCGGTCGGCACATCTAAGAAGTTGCTGCGCTGTCCCCACTGGATATTACTCTGGAGCTGGTTAATTAGTCTGTTGTCAGAATGAAAGCTGCCAGTCTGCATCATGTCCGTGTGCAGGGCGCAGGCGGTAAAATTTCCGGCTTCCACATCTTCCCCTGCCCCTTCCACACAGATATAACGGAAGCCATGGAAGGTAAAATGCGGCATTCTCGTCATTCCCACTTGATCTTCCCCGTAAATATAAGTATCGGTACATCTTGCCGTCCTGAGATTCTCTGTATAGAAATTACCGTCTTTATCCAGTGTCTCTGCATGACGTACCACCAGTTTATCGTCTTTCAGTTCCGGCAGGCAGATTTCCACAAATCCTGCCATATTCTGCCCAAAATCAAATACGACCTCTCCTTTTGGCGTGATGATCTTGTCTGGCATGGAAAAATGTTTTGTCACGCGTACCGGCTCGGATTCCTGTGCCACAATTCGTCCGATATTCTCCGTCTGGTCAAACAAAACTGCTTTTCCAAAACTTTGTTGCCCGATTGTATAATCCTGTGTCTCTCCATGATAAATCTCTGCAAAACAAATCTCACCGGTCACAACATCCCAGTCTGTGTCTGTTCCGATCAAAGCAACTTCCCCGTCTTCATATTCGATGCGAATCATGGCAAGAAGCGCCGTCCGGTTCCCGTAATGATTCGGTCTTGCATCAAATCCGAGCTCGCCTTTGTACCAGCCGCATCCGACGGTAATTTCAATCTCATTCTCCTTGGTAAGAAGCGGGGTAATGTTGTAAGTCTGGTATTGTATCCGGTGATGATAGGAAGTCCATCCGGGTGCCATAAAAAAATCCCCGGCCTTTTTCCCATTGACGCAAGCTTCATACACACCGCATGCTGTTGCGTACAGTCTTGCCTCCCGTACTTTTTTGCCACCGGAAAGCTTTTCTTAAATATAGGACATGCCGTTTCATCCTCCGGCAGTCTATGCGTGATCCATTCTGCCTTCCAGTTCTCTTCCTGCATCAGCCCGGTTTCAAAATCTGCCTGTTCCTGTCCCATCTCCCCGTAATTATCCCAGACACAGACTTGCACTTGATAGGATGTCATTGGCTTTAATGCTTCCCCATCATAAGGTACCAGTATGGACTGGTCACTCTCCACACAGCCGCTGTCCCAGACCAGTTTTCCCCGGCTTGCCACCTGGATCTGGTATTTCTTCTGCACGACATCCGTGTTTTTACTCTCCAGTTTCCACGAAAACCGCGGTTTCCCATCGATTCCGATCGGATTCTTTCTGTACTCCACTGTCAAATCTCGAATCATATTTCTGTCCCTCTCTTTCCCAAACAATTTCCATACGATATGATTGCTTGTTCATGCTCCCTGTTCTTATCATGCATATGCTGGTTTCAAAGTATCACACAGAAAGAGAATAGTATTGCAATTTTATGCGAAATATTGTGATTTCATCCTTGCCGTGGTCAAAAAATTTTTGTATAATTAGGTCAAAGCATTTCATTACAGAAGGTGTCCTCATGATTACTGATATCAAAAAATTCTGCAGCTTATTTTATGACACGACTTTTATTCCCATAAGTTACTACCATATCCCGACAGATCGTGGTGGTTCTTATCCGCTGATTATGGAAAAGCAAGATATCTTCAAGGGACAGCTTTCCGGCTTTATGAACTTTGCCAAAAACCCTGACTATTTCATCTCGCCGTCATTCAGTTACTTCGGCTATGTCAAGGCAGAGTATGCAGAAAGTCTCATCTTCGTCGGTCCGGTATTCAGCACGCCCTCGTCCGACTGTACTCTTCGGAGTTTTATGACGGAATGGGCAGTCAGTTCGGAATACAGACAGGAAATTGCACAGTTTCTAATGAATATACCTCCCGTATCTTTTCAGCGTTTTCTCCAGATACTTGCATACCTGTACCTGTGTTTTAATGACAGGTACATTGACATCAACCAGCACTTCCAGTTAGACAACACAAATATCATCCATAAACTCTCAGACCAGCATTCCAGCCAGGTTTATGAATCGAAAGAAAACCGGGATTACCATAATACATACCACTTTGAGAGAGAGCTGATGCAGTACATTCAAAAAGGGGATGTTCCCGGCATCAAAGCGCTGCTTAGCACATCCACCTCGTTATCTGCAGGCACAGTGGCCGACAATGCCCTTCGGCAGGAAAAGAATATTTTCATCGCCTCCGTCACCCTCGCCACACGAAGCGCAATCGAAGGCGGTTTGGATATGGAGCAGGCATACCAGCTTTCCGATGTATATATCCGGGAATGCGAGCGTTCCCAGGATATTTCTTACATTGCCAATCTGAGCTATTCCATGTTGATTGATTTTACCCAGAGGGTTTCTGACCATAAGATTCCACAGGGAATGTCGAGAGAAATTTTTGACTGTGTCCAGTTTATCACACAGCACATCAATGATTCGATCCAGGTTGGCGATGTGGCAGAGCATGTCGGCAGAAGCCGCTCCTATCTCTGTTGCAAATTTAAAGAAGAATTGGGATTTGAGATCAGTCGGTTTATTAAGCAGTGTAAACTGGAAGAAGCCAAAAGCCTATTGACATACTCGGATAAATCATTGAGCGAAATCAGCAATTATCTCTGCTTTTCCAGCCAGTCTTATTTTCAGAATGTTTTTAAACAGAAATATGGCTTGACGCCAAAACAATACCGCGATAGAACAAGACATCTCTAGTAATCTTCTAAGTGTAACCAAAATATAACGAATACTTCTCTCCTGTATTGAGATTAAAACAGAGGTTGTTAGACCATTATGCTAACAACCTCTGTTTATATTTTTGTCTGATAAATTGTATTTATCTTCGTCTGGTGCATTTTCATAGTTTTCTATCATTCTTTGACAGAAAATATCATCCGCTTCCTCATCGGCTGCTACGCCCTGCACATATGCCAACACATAACCTATTTTATAATCTGGTATAACGTCTAATAGTTCAATGATTCTTTCCCTATTACTCATATACAAAACCTTCTTTCTCAGTTTATAGGCTAATTATAGCAGATTTTCCTGTAAATTCAACGGCTAACCCAAATAAGATTATATTGTTAAAGGAAATGGAATCAATCCTGATAAGCAGAGGCAATTCTTGACATAATTCTTTAAAATGGATACAATCGGTGAGAGCAGGAAACAGCAAAGGAAATCAGTGTGAACAGCGCTGCTGGTACAGAGTACCAGAGGAAGATTTATCATGTTGTCCGCAGGATGAAACAGATTCGACATACAGCAAGGAGTAACGACAATATGGCGACAATTAAAGAAATTGCTGAGAAAGCGGGAGTATCGATTGGGACAGTGGATCGTGTCCTGCATGACCGGGGGATGGTGAATGCACAGACGAAGGAACGGATTGAGGCAGTCATGCGCGAGTTGGATTACCGACCCAACCAGGCGGCACAAGGGCTGGCAGTTAGGAAGAAGAAATTGAAGATCAGCTTTCTCCTCCCTGACACGCAGAATCATCTGTTCTTTGCGAAAGTGGCATGTGCGGCGCGGGAGAAGGCTAAGGAACTAGAACAGTATGGCGTCCAGGTAAATTTTTATCAGATGAATGCGGATGAGATGTTTTCATATTCAAAGTGGACAAAATTCCAGGATAGCTTAGCGGAGCAGGATGGCATTATCATGATGGGGATAGGTTTACCGGAAGTGTTGTCTTATCTGGATCAGGCAGCAGGACTGAAGATACCGGTGGTCTTCTATAATACTTATATTCCAGATCGGGAATTTCTCGCATATGTGGGATGCGATTATGAGAAAGCGGGGCGGCTGGCGGCTGGACTCAGTGCGCTGGCAGGTGGAGAAGACGCGAGGGTTTGTATTTATTCGGAAGGGCTTCCGGATATTTCTAGCCATGAGGAGCGGGTGGAAGGATTCTGTCGGGAGGCAGCGGAACGGTATCCGGAGATGAAGATCTTGGCGGTCTATTCGATTGAAGCAGAACAGGAGAAAAACGAGCAGTCTGTGCAGGAAATGTTTCGGAAGTTCCCGGATATAAACGTGGTATATGTGGTGAACCCAAGAGATTACGATATCTGCCGGATCATTGCGCAGGCGGACCTGAGACGGCAGGTGCGCATCATTACGAATGATCTTGTGGAGGAACAGGCGGATATGATACGGCAGGGGACGATCTGCGCAACGATCTGCCAGGAGCCGGAGAAGCAAGGGGCGATGTCCTTGGATATCTTGTTTCAGTATCTTGCTTACGGGACAATCCCGGAGGAGCGGATGCAGCATACGAACCTCAGTATACATATTGCACAAAATCTTTGAAAAGCAAGGTTTGAGGACAAGTTGGGAATGAAACACTGACATTCATCAAAAAAGGTGATAATGTGCACGGTCACGGTCAAAGATTGATCAAGTGAATCGATATGCAGCGAACTTTTGAAATTGTGCAATATAACGAAAAAATATTTTCTTCTTGAAAGCGGATTGACATTTTTGACAATCCGCTTTTATAATAAAGTTACCGTTAACGTACACGGTAATAACACAGAGTTATTACCAGAAAGGAAAGGAACAAGAAAATGAGAGCAACCAAGGAATATCGTCTTTCTATGACGGACGAGGCGCAGAAGCTTGTAGACCAGATGACCTTAGAGCAGAAGGTATCGCTGATGAGCGGTAATATCGATCTTACTAAGATGACGCCGGAGATTATGGCACAGATGGCGGAAACCATGAAGAGCGATGAGAATCACTACAACGTGACTCCCTATGCGGCGGGTGGTATAGAGGAAATGAATCTTCCGCCGATGCTTTTTGCGGACGGCCCGCGCGGGGTTGTATGTGGCAACTGGCAGACTACCTGTTTCCCGGTGTCCATGGCGAGAGGAGCGACTTTTGACACGGCATTGGAGGAGAAAGTAGGACATTGTATCGGCAAGGAAGTACGTGCCTTCGGCGGAAATCTTTTCGCCGGCGTTTGCATTAATATGCCTTACAATCCAGGCTGGGGAAGAAGCCAGGAGACCTATGGCGAGGAGACCTATCAGATCGGACAGATGGGTGCAGCTCTAGTGCGCGGCGTTCAGGATGAGGACATTATGGCGTGTGTGAAACATTACGCGTTCAATGATATGGAGAATGCGCGTTTCAAGTGCAGTGTTACCTGCGACCAGCGTACCGAGCAGGAAGTGTACCTGCCTCATTTCAAGGATTGTGTGGATGCAGGAGCGGCAAGCATCATGAGTTCCTACAACCGTTACAATGGCGTTCACTGCGGTCATCACAATTATCTGTTGAATCAGGTATTGAAGAAAGAGTGGGATTTCGACGGATTCGTTATGTCCGATTTCTGTTGGGGTGTTCTTGATACGGTGGAAGCAGCCAACGGCGGTCAGGACATGGAGATGATGTGGACGCAGTTCTTCGGTGATCGTCTCGTGAAGGCAGTGCAGGACGGTTTCGTGCCGGAAGAGAAGATTAATGAAGCTGCGCTGCGCATCGTGCGTACCATCCTTGCTTTTGATAAAGACCACAAAGAATATGACATGTCCGTAGTAGGATGTGCGGATCATATCGCTGTCGCAAAAGAAGCTGCAGAGAAAGGAATCACGCTGATTAAGAATAACAACGTGCTTCCGCTTAAGAAGAGCGAGACGAAGAAGATCGCACTGATCGGCAAACTTGCGGATACGGCAAACATTGGCGACCATGGTTCCAGTTGGGTGCGTCCTCCCTATGTGGTAACGCCAAAACAGGGATTGGAGAAGGCAAACGAGGGTTGTGAAGTGGTATACAATGACGGTTCCGATATTGAAAGCGCGAAGAAGCTGGCAGCAGAGGCGGATGCGGTGATCTTCGTTGTAGGATACGATCATGATGATGAAGGCGAATTTGTTTCGGAGAGTGAAGTCGATAATTATATTGGCTCTATGGGCGGCGATCGTAAGGAAAGCCTTGGACTGCACAAAGAGGATATCGAACTGGTGAAGGCAGTAGGACCGGTCAACGAGAAGTCTACGGTAGTCTTAATCGGCGGCAATATGATCATGATGACAGAGTGGTATGACTGTGTTAATTCCGTGATTATGGCGTATTATCCGGGCATGGAGGGCGGTACGGCGCTGGCTGAGATTATTTATGGCGACGTCAATCCTTCCGGCAAGCTCCCTTATGTGGTTCCGTATTCGGAAGACGATCTTCCGCATGTGGACTGGGAAGCGACAGACCAGTATTATGAATATTACCACGGCTATACCCGTTTAGAGAAAAATGGCGTGAAGCCTCTGGTGCCTTACGGCTTCGGGTTAAGCTATACCACATTTGATATATCCGATCCGAAAGCATGTGTGGAAGGCGATACACTGAAAGTAACGGCTAAGGTGAAAAATACCGGCGCCGTGGACGGAGACGAGATTGTGCAGGTCTATGTGGGTTTTGAAAATTCCGCAGTGGACAGACCGGTAAAACAGCTCCGCGGATTTAGCCGTGTGCATGTCAAAGCGGGTGAAGAGAAGGAAGTGGAGATCACGACGCCGGTTGAGAAGTTGAAATGGTATAATCCGGTTTACCGTGAGTGGCAGCTTGAGAAGATGGAATATACAATTTATGTAGGTTCGAGCGCCGCTGAGGAAGATCTGGTTAAGACGGCAATCAATTTGTAAAGACCGGTAGCGGGAATCTATAACAGTTCGGACAAATCTGAATGGATGGGCTTAATATCCGTAGCCTGCCGCAGGGGGTATTTGACTGTGCACCATGTGCTATTGACCTGTTGCAGGAAAGTATAGGAAAGATGGATTTTGGCAGCAATGAGTGTGTTTGAATTGTTACAATAGCGTTATATATTAGATGCCCCATAGCGATGTTGAGGTATAATTGTATAACTTTATCATGCGCTGTGGGGTATCTTTTTAGGTTGAATATGGATACAAGCGATTCATCTTATGGTTGATTTTCGTTATATTCTAAAAAACATGGGAAATGTATAATATTTTTATAAAGTGTTCGTGAAAAATATATAAAACACGACAAAATGATATGAGAGGGTAACAGCTCAGACAGGCGGATGTATTGGTCATATGTCGAAGAGGATATCTGGACTGTTACAGGAAAGAAGCCATTATATATGGAAGAGAAAAGGTATTTGAAATGGTACAACAAAGTCGGCTACGGATCGGGCGATCTTGCCGCAAACTGTATTTACGGACTGCTTACTAGTTTCGTACTGATCTATCTGACGGATACGGTCGGACTGGATGCTGGTATCGTAGGTACGCTGATTATGTTCTCGAAGTTTGCAGACGGTATTACGGATGTATTCTTCGGTAATATGATTGATAAGACACATACTAAGATGGGTAAAGCTCGTCCTTGGATGCTCTGGGCGGAAGTGGGTAACTGTATCCTTCTGGTGGCGGTATTTGCGATTCCGGAAAGTCTGGGTGACACAGCGAAATATGCATATTTCTTTATTGCATATACAATGTTGAATGCAGTATTCTACACGGCGAATAACATTGCATATGCTTCCTTGACATCTTTGATCACCAAGAATGGTAATGAGCGTGTACAGATGGGATCTATCCGTTTTATGTTCTCCCTATCAACGAACCTGCTTGTACAATCTGCCACAGTTGGATTGGTTGCCAAGTTTGGTGGTGGAGCAGCCGGCTGGAGAACCGTAGCGCTTATTTATGCGGTCATCTCCTTAATCATCAATACAATTTCCGTATTCTCAGTGAAAGAGTTATCGGAAGAAGAACTGTCGGAAGGAATTGAGACAGCAGAGGGTGAGCCGCAGGAGAAAATTTCCTTTGTTGAGACATTCAAACTCCTCGTTGCAAACAAATATTTCCTGATGATTGCAGGGTTTTATATTTTGATGTATATTCAGACAGGTATTGCAGGCATCGGTATCTATTATATGACCTATGTACTCGGCAATCCGGCAATGCTTGGAACTTTCTCCATGGCACAGATGCTTCCGATGGTTATTGGTCTTGCATTTACCCCTGCACTGGTGAAGAAGTTCAAGGGAATGTACAAGGTTAATTTATATGGATATATACTGTCGGCTGTATTCCGTGTTGGATTTATTATCGGCGGATATCTTGGAAATATTCCGATGATGTTAGCGTGCAGCGCACTTGCAGGTTTGGGTGCCAGCCCGGTAACTGGCGATATCAACGCGATTATTTCGGCGGCTTCTGATTATACCGTCCGCACGAAAGGCAAACATATTGAAGGCGCGATGTTCTCCTGTTCTTCACTCGGAATTAAAGTTGGCGGCGGTCTCGGTTCCGCGATTTCCGGTATGCTACTGTCAGCCAGCGGTTATGTGGCAAATGCAGCACAGCAGTCGGCGTCCACGATCGGTATGTTGAATTTCATGTATCTGTGGTTCCCGTTGATTTCCGTTGTGTTGATCAGTGTGATTATGTACTTCCTGAAAGTTGAGAAAGCAAACGCAGATTGGGATGCAGAGCATGGTGTGAAATAAGAAGCTAAGTTGTTTTCTGGATTTTTGTCGATAACATAATTTAAAGCCATATCTGCTATGATTTAGCAGATGTGGCTTTTTAATATTGTTTCAAAAATTCTGCCATTGTGATAATTTCAAGTATATCCACATCTAAAACAAGAAAATCTTTATCACCAGTTACAAATACATCAATTCCCTCCATAATCGCTGTTGCCAATATAGGAGAGTCTTTTGTGTCACGCATTTCAGGAAACTCTTTTAAATTTAATATTTTCGGTGTGTAGATCAATTCAAACGGCAGTTCCATAAAGAAGCGGTCAAGAAACTGTCTCTTTGCCGGAAATTTTCGGTCAGTTACGAGCCGCAACTCTTCAATTACATAATCGCATACTACAATCTGGTGATTGTCCGCTAGTCTTTTTGCCAGTTCTCTTGTTTGTGCGGATGGGAAAAAATCATGGAGATAAAAATGTTGGTATCAAGCATTACTCGCAAAACTAATACCCCCTGACTTCTTTCCGGAGTTCTTTCATATAGTCTTGCATTTCTTCTTCGGTAGAAAAGCCTGCGTTCTCTGCTTCTCCAGCGAAAGCATCTTCTACTCTTTTAAATGCCAGTGCCGCTGAATTTTCAAAATAAAATCGTCCGTTTTCTTCCAAAATAACAATCTTATCTCCGGCTTTCAGCTTCAACTTATTTCTCACGGATATAGGAATGGTAATCTGCCCTTTACTGGAAATTTTTGCAACATCCATATTTCATCACCTTTTCATTATTGCTTGGTTTTCTTTACTTTCTTTACCCTTTATTATATGCAACAGAATACATAATATCAATAATTTTTTGAAAAAAGCTTGTGTGGCGTATGAGAAAACATATAGGAACAGAGTACCGGATGCCACGAGCATCAAAGAAAGACTCCGGCAGTCCTGCACTGCTTACGATAGTCTAATGGCGTCTGACCGTAAGCCCTTTCAAATAACCGGTAGAAATGGCTGCGGTTGGAGAATCCCAGTTCGTCTATGATCGAAGAAATACTCTTATCGGTATTGGCGAGCAGCATCCTCGCTTCATCCAGATAGATAGACTGTCCGTATTCCAGGATTGTCTTGCCGGTGTATTTCTTGATGATCCGGTTCAGATATTCCCCGTTGTAATGCAACTGAGAAGAAAGATCGTCCCGCGTACAGCGCCCATGGCTGGATTTCATGATATGTGTGATCTTGCTGACCAGATATTCCTGATTATTAGACTCGGAATGAATACGGCTGGTACTAAATAAATCCGGATCTGTCATCAGATGAAGCAGCCTGGAAAAGGCGCCCTTGATGTAAAAAAGAGAACCGGGTTGCAGGTCTATCATCTCATGGAGAATGGCATTGAACAACGGATATGTTTTCTCTAGGATTTCCTCGGCGGGAATGACAGGGAAACAATCAAGATAGATCTTATCAAATTGGAACGACTGGTTCTGGCTGTCCTGGAAAAACTGCAGTATCAGATTGGCATCCTCCGGTATGGCAGGAACGGAAGCCGTTTCATAATATTCGTTGAGGAGTTCTGCAATAAAATCATCCCTGAACATGAGAAATACGGCTTGAAAATCCCCGCTGAAATCTTCGGAATGTCGTATGTTTTTGTTCATGATACAACATTCACCCGCCTCGTAAGTAAAAACTTGATTTTCCACATGGTTTGTGACGGAGCCATGCAGTACGTACATGATCTCAATACAGGCATGCCGATGTAAGGGTCTCCTTTTCATGAAATCCAGAGTTTTTTTATCGAGCTGCGAGGAGTGATAGGAATGCTGTGTAAATTGAAAGATATTACAGCGGCCTTCTTGTTCCTGACAGGTTTCCAACAAGATCATAAAAGGAGTCTGGATACTATAAAGGGATTGATCCTGACTGATAACAAGAGGATTTGAGACATCGCTTAGCTCCTGCAGTTCTTTTGCAGAGAAAAAATCTTCCGGAGGTATGTTTGCCGTAAGGTGTTCATTGTTTACAGTGGGGTGTGGAATATGGACGTTTTTGAGTTGGTTCATGAAAATTTCCTTCTTAATTTATTGGTTGAATATGGATACAGCAAGGTGTTCAGCCGGTTGGTTTCTGACATTGAGGGACTGACAGGAAGTATTTATAATTGTATGTATAATACGGTATAGTTTTGTAATCTTATTTCGAGTTCGCGAAACGAATCTGGCAAACGAGCACAGCACATTTTATTTAGTATATCATAAAAAAGCAAAAAAAGAAAAAAGAAAATAAAGGGAGAGGAGAAGGTATTATGATTCGGGAAAAATTAAACAGGAACTGGCAGTTTGCAAAGGGTAGCGCATCGTTGATGTCCTCATTTATGGGAGGACCGCAGTTTGAGACGGTGGATCTGCCGCACGACGCCATGGTGCATGAAGAGCGGACGCCTGATACGGCGAACGGCACGCAGACCGGATACTGGCCCGGTGGACTCTATACTTATGTGAAGAAATTGGATGTCCCGCAGGAATGGGAGGACAAAACAGTTATCTTGGAATTTGAAGGTGTCTACGCAACGGCTATGGTGTATGTTAACGGAGAACTGGCACAGAGTAATCTGTATGGATATTCCGATTTCTATGTTGTATTGGATAAATACCTAAATTATGGACAGGAAAATGAAATCCGCGTTGTGGCGGACAATGCCGCAGAGAAAAACAGCCGTTGGTATTCGGGAAGCGGTATCTATCGGAATGTCAATCTGCTGGTAGGCGCACGGATTCATATTCCGGCAGACGGTGTGCGGATTACGACGCCGGATGTATCAGAAGAGAGTGCAGCGGTAGAAGTATGTACATCCATTAAGAATCTTACCAGAAAAAAAGAGAAAATCACCGTCGAAGTAACATTATCCTGTGAGGGTGCCGTAGTGGGAACAGATCGGATCGGCGTGACGATGTTTATGGAAGCGGAGGAGACAGTTTATCAGAGGATTGCATTACACCAGCCGAAATTGTGGAGCACGGAAACGCCGCAGTTGTACGACTGCGTAGTGAAACTCTATGCAGGTGAAGAACTTTTGGACGAGACACGGGAGCATTTCGGGATTCGTAAGTTGGAACTGGATGCGGAGAAGGGACTGCGTATCAACGGTAAGCAGGTGAAACTGCGTGGTACTTGTATCCATCATGATAACGGCATCATCGGTGCAACCACATTGGAGAAGGCGGAGGAGCGACGCTGCCGCCAGATGAAGGAAGCTGGTTTTAACAGTATCCGAAGCGCGCATCATCCCATGAGTAAGGCGATGTTAAATGCATGTGATAAGATTGGCATGCTTGTCATGGACGAGTTGAGCGATATGTGGACGAACCATAAGAATGCTAATGACTTTGCACTGCATTTCCTGGACTGCGTGGATACAGAAGTAGAACGTATGGTGCAGAAAGATTATAACCACCCTAGCGTGATTCTGTATTCTGTCGGGAATGAGATTCCGGATTTGGGAAGTGCTAGAGGGGCGCAGATCAACCGTATGATCTGTAATCAATTCCATGCACTGGACCCATCTCGTTATACGACCAATGCCGTGAATGGTATGCTGGCTCTGGGACCGAAGATGGGCGCGGTGATCCAGGATATCATGAGTGCGCAGCAGACGGCAGCGGCGGCAGCAGGCGCGGGTGCGCAGTCCGGACACGAGGAGGAAGGCGCCAGTGCATTGAATAGTATGATGGCTTTGATGGTTGGACCGATAGCGGATGCGTTTGCCTGCCATCCATTGATGACGGAATGTATTGAAGAAGCCAGCCAGGGAATGGAGATTACCGGATTGAATTATTTGACCGGGCGCCATGTCTTAGAGAAAGAACTGCATCCTAATAAAACAGTTGTCGGAACGGAGACTTATCCGGCGGATATTGTCAGACTTTGGGATATTGTAAAGAACCATAACCATGTATTGGGTGATTACACCTGGACTGGTTATGATTATCTAGGTGAGGCAGGCTGCGGTATTTTCTACTATGACGGCACGCAGAATTTCAATGGTGTTTATCCTGATAGAATCGCTTATATTGGGGACATTGATATTATTGGATACCGCAGACCGATCAGTTATCTGCGGGAGATTGTATTTGGTCTTCGGAAAGAGCCGTATATCGCGGTAGAGCGTGTGGATCGTTACGGTATGCAGCATTCGCAGACTGCATGGATGTTAAAAGATAACATTGCAAGCTGGACCTGGCCGGGATACGAAGGCAAGCCGGCGAATGTGGATATCTACAGTGATGCCGAGGAGGTAGAACTGTTCTTGAATGGAAAATCATTAGGAAGGAAACCTGCCGGTGAAGCATGTGGTTTTACTGCTTCTTATGAAATGACTTATGAGCCGGGTGAATTGCTGGCAGTAAGCTATGTGGGCGGCGCAGAAACCGGACGTTTTGTACTTCAAACAGCGGACAGTGAAGTGGAACTGCAAGTAATATGCGAGGGAGATACTCTGAAAGCTGACGGTGAGGATCTTGCATTTGTTACGGTGAGATTGGTCGATAAAGACGGCATCGAAAACCTGATCGCAGAGAAGGAAATTACCGTCAGCGTGGAGGGCGTTGGAACCCTACAGGGTTTCGGCAGTGCAGATCCGAGGGCGATTGGCAGCTATGATGACTCAACATGGAAGACCTATAATGGATATGCGATGGCAGTGATCCGTGCAGGCGTCGAGGCAGGCGAGATCAAAGTGAAATTCGAGGCAGAAGGCTGCCAGACGAAAGAAGTTGTAATTAAAACAAAACAATAGCAGAATCTTATCAAGATTCGGGTGTTGAAAGTTCTTTCGATAAACTTTGGCTGGCAGATTGCACAAAAAGTTCACGCAGTCGTCTTGTGAAGGAGATTGAGATTTTCTTAGTATTCCGTCTGTGAACTAGCAATTTCGGGACATGGATGTCCCGAAAAGCCCGAATCGCGCACGGATGCGCGTTGAGGGCGGTTGCGTCCGGTGTCACAGCTTACGCCGGAATGCTTAGAAAATCCATTCGACGAAACCCGACACAAGAGAACTTTTTGT
>JAMPGN010000080.1 GCA_023663915.1 Eubacterium sp.
CCAAAATGTCGCTCGGATTAAGGGACTATCTTCCGACCAATTATCCGAATGCGACGGTAACGGAATATGATAATTTTCATGATACATTCGACGCTGTGTATAATGATAAGGCTGGCAGTTTTATCGCCTATTCAAGCATAGTCCAGCGTCAGTTGAGCGGTTATGACAAGGCGAATGAACTGAAAGTCAGCTATCTTGACAAAACCGAGGAACTTTGCTTGCTGGTAGACCAGGACTCCGCTGTTTTATCCGTAATCCTTAATAAGATGATAAACCAGATCAGCAGCGAGGAAATCACAGGCACATTACTTCAATATGCAAGTATTGAGCAGGCGGAGCCTACGCTTACAGATTTCTTTAAACAGTATGCTTATCTTGTTGCAATCGTGTTTATCATATTTTTCGCTGTACTTGCGCTGGTATTTATTTTCTACATCAAAAAATCCCGCGCATACAACAAACGGCAGGCACAAATGCAAAATTCGCTGGAAAACGCGCTTGAACAGGCGGATGCAGCAAATAAGGCAAAGACAAACTTTTTGTCAAGCATGAGCCATGATATCCGCACTCCGATGAATGCCATTGTCGGCATGACGGATATTGCCAAAAAACATACGGATGATCAAGAAAAATTAAATGACTGTCTTGATAAGATAACGCTGTCGAGCCAGCACCTTTTGACGCTGATCAATGATGTCCTTGACATTTCCAAAATCGAAAGCGGCAAACTCACGCTCGCTCCGATTAATTTTTCGCTGCGCAGGTTAGTGGAAAATCTTGTCAATATCGTGCGCCCTATGATAAAGTCCAGAGCGCAGGAATTTGACGTGCATATCCACGGCATAGACTGCGAAATATTGTACGGCGACGAACTGCGTATCAGCCAAGTATTCATCAATATTTTAAGCAATGCGGTGAAATATACGCCGGAGGGCGGCAAAATCATACTTGATTTGTACGAAGAACATATCGACGAACAGACGGTACGGCTTACCTATGTTGTCCAAGATAATGGAATCGGCATGAGCCATGAATATATGGGTCATATGTTCGATGCGTTTACCCGCGCCGACGACAGCCGCACCAACAAAATACAGGGTACCGGGCTTGGGCTTGCCATCGTGAAGCAGATGGTTATGCTGATGAATGGTACAATCGATTGCGAAAGCGAGCTGAATAAGGGGACTACGTTTACAGTCAAACTCGAACTGCCCATAGGAGAGGAAGAGGATCGTGAATATATGATTCCGCCGATTGACATTCTGCTTGTGGACGACGATGAAATATTCCTTACCGTCACGGAGCACGTTATAGAAGAAATGGGCGCAAAAGTGGAAACGGCTGGATACGGCGAACAAGCGATTGAACTCGTCAAAAAACGACACGAGGCAGGCAGCGATTATGCCATTGCCATGGTTGACTGGAAAATGCCGGAGATGGACGGCGGACAAACGGTGCGCGCCATACGTGCTATTGCAGGCGCAAATACGTCGATCATACTTGTGACCGCCTACGACTGGTCGGATATCGAGGAAGAGGCGAAAAACAGCGGCGCAGATGGATTCATATGCAAGCCCTTGTTTAAGTCGTACTTGTCGGAAAAGATAGAGCATATACTCAAAGCGGATGAAGGAAGCAATATTATTACGGAAAACGGAAATGAAGACCTCAAAGGACTACATATACTCATAGCCGAGGATAACGACATTAACTGGGAGGTTGCAAGCGAGGTACTTGGTATGTACGAAATTGCCACCGAACACGCCGAAAACGGAAAGCAGGCTGTGGAAATGATGGAAAACGCAGCAGATGGCAAATATGACCTGATATTGATGGATGTTCAAATGCCTATTATGAACGGTAGAGAGGCAACGGTGGAAATACGTAAATCATCACGAGATTATGTCAAAAATATCCCCATCATAGCAATGACTGCGGATGCTTTCGCTGAGGATGTTGCTTCTTGTCTTGCCGCAGGCATGGACGGTCATGTGGCAAAACCGATCGATACGGATAAACTCTGCCAGGAAATCAGACGTATTCTAAACAGGTGAGGTGTTCTGTCCGATGCAGGATGGGTGGAAGGAAGATGCGGCGGGGGAGTGGGTTAAGATGGAATTTTACTTTTTTGTCGCATCTTTGTGTGCCGTAATGATGGTATAGCTGTATGCGTTGACGGTTATGATATAGCCCTCTACATGGACATACCAGTTTTTGCCGTTTCTGGAAATGACGGCGTGGTATGAGCGGATCTTGGCAGTGCACCACTCGACTACGTCGTCGGTATCTAGGGACAGATTTCTTTTGATCCGTATTGCGCCTAGGTCGGTTGTGTGGAGTTTGTCTAGGTTTTGTAGTAAGTCGTTCATTGGTGAGATCCTCATCGAAAACCGTGTCAAAAGAACGATAGCGTTTATAATTATACGGTTTTTCATATCTTCGTATTCATCAAGTGCTGCCTTGGTTTCCATATTAGGAGCTGGGCATTTTACCTAAAAATAATTATGTATATATTTATTCGCTAAACCAAAATCTTTCTTATAGACATAAATAATATATTCACATGTATAGGCAGGATTCTCTCCATAACTTCCGGTTATTGACCGAGTACCATTGCCGCCTCTTCGGTTGATGACTTTCACATAAGATTTGATTCCGTTATCATCTAAAATATTTCTTATTTTAGCTTGATCTTCCATGGAAAAAGTTGTGAAAATCATTTTTCGGTTAAATATTGTAAGCATCGTGGTGAACTCCTTCTCGTTTTCCCTTTTTTGGATTAGGTTGGAAGCCCCCTTTTTGATAAATGGCGTGTTTTCAGGATTTTTTGTTATTATTTTGCTTTATTATGCAATATCTTTTCATTTTTGTTGAGCCTGTCTCTGAAATTTTTCTATCAGCAACTAATATTTTCAATAATGTTCTTGCCCTTGTCCTGCCTACATCTAGCCATTCTGCCACTTCCTCTACTTTATATCCGGTATCTGGCTGCATTCGGCTTAAAATTTGTTCCATTTGTTTCTTCATTTTTTCTGTCACTTTTTTTCTGTCGCTTTTTAACCTCTGCATTGACAAATGACAGTTTTAAAATTGTTCTATCTGGAGCATACTCTTCTAAATTGAGATAAATCAAACATCTGACACCTCCGAAGCCGACTTTAGTTTCCAACAGGAATTATAATTCAAAAAGCACATCCTCATAATCCTTCACAAAATACCGTATATTCGTTCTTCCCTTCTGAATAATCGTGTGCCCCTCGGATTCCAGTTTCTCCTTCTGTGCCTCGATTCCGCCGGGATATTTCGCATTTAATTCACCGTTTGCCTTTAGCGTTCTCCAATAAGGCGTTTCATCGTCGGCTCGCTGGTGGCTTGCCCATGCCGCAATCGATACGAAAATCCCTGCGGTGATAGGTTCTGTAAAATCTGCGTCGTTTTTGGCGGCGAAATATTCACGGATTTTGCCGACTGTGATCACTTTTCCATAAGGAATCTGCCGCATAACGCGGTCATAGTCGATCGGCGGTGCAAAGTACATTTTCTCCCCGCCGTATTTTTCGATGCTTTTGGAATCCGTAATGATCTGGAATTTCGGCATGTCCTTGTTGTCATGCAGCATAGCGTTGAAATCTTTTTTGTCCTCGTTCGCCATATGCGCTACCTCCTATTAGTAAATGGCATTAGAAATCGCCATTTCGGTCTTGCAAAAGCTTGCATCTATGGCTTTTGCAAGAGGCGGGAAGTGTAATTTGTTATGTCGTTTACTATCATTCTAAGCATAGTGCATTTGATTTGTTTATGCAATGAGACTGTTTTTATTTTTGAAAAATTTTTTAAAAAATCTAATTGATAAAAATTCTCAATATCAAAAAAGTATTGACATATGAGTTAGTATATGCTAACCTTTGCTTAAAGATGGTTAGCGAGTGCTAACTAAATGCAAATTTCAACATATTCTATATTATAACCTTATGTATGCATCATAGTCAGAGATATATAGTAAAGCCTTTCATAGAAACTTGGATATATCATAAACCTTGTGTACATACATAATCAAATTTCAGCAAAACAAAGTGTAAAAGGTGTTATATAAATAACGCGCGGGACGAAAAGGGAGATGTACAGACCGTGGGAAAAACAGGAAATGGAAAGTCGGATGGAGGAGTTTACTACCGTGTAACGAAACAGAAGGAATATATTTTGGCGAAACTGCGGGAACGCGGATTACGGATTACAAACCAGAGACAGCTTATCATCGATTGCATTTTACAAAACGAATTTAGCTGCTGCAAGGAGATTTACTGTCAGGTCTGTAAGATTGATCCCTCGATTGGGATAGCGACGGTGTACCGCGTGGTCAATATGCTGGAGGAAGTCGGGGCGATCAACCGCAAGAATATGTACCATGTCTGTTTTGAGGAAGAGCCGGCGACGGTACATAGCTGTATGGTACAGTTTGACGATCAGACGCAGGTCAGTTTAAGTCCTGAGGAGTGGAATAAGATTGTGAAAGCTGGACTGAGGTCCTGCGGGTATCTGGATAACCGCAATGTGGAATTGATTGAGCTTAGGGAAGACAGTGACAATGTTGCAGCAGTAATCTAATGAGAAGGAGATGAAAGTTATGCCATTAACATTTGCGAAAGAGGGAGAACCTGCTTCTATTAAAAAGGTAGGCGGCAAAGAGGAGACGAGACAATTTCTGGAGAATCTCGGATTTGTGACGGGAGCCGCTGTGACGGTAATTTCTACGGTAGGTGGAAATCTGATTGTAAACATCAAAGATTCTAGGATTGCAATCGGCAGGGACATGGCAAGCCGGATCATGGTATAAGTTGGTGTAAATTAGTCAGATTTTGTTTTTGCCTATAGGTAAGTTCTGACTAACTAAAATATATAACTGCACGTTTGCGTCTGACGGCTCAGATGTGCAGACGGAGAAAGGAGCATGGAAATGAGAACATTAAAGGAAGTATCCTGCGGTGAAACCGTGACGGTCAAGAAATTATCGGGCGAGGGACCGGTCAAGAGACGCATCATGGATATGGGAATCACAAAAGGAGTCCCGGTCTATGTCCGCAAGGTAGCGCCTTTGGGCGATCCCGTGGAAGTGACGGTACGCGGATATGAATTATCCTTGCGTAAAGCGGATGCAGAAATGATAGAAGTCGAGTGAGTGATAATAGGAGGAGGAAAAAATGTCAGTAAAAATTGCGCTCGCAGGAAACCCGAACTGCGGTAAGACAACACTTTTTAACGCGCTGACAGGATCGAATCAGTTTGTAGGAAACTGGCCGGGCGTTACGGTGGAGAAAAAAGAGGGTAAATTAAAAGGAAATAAAGATGTGGTCATCATGGACCTGCCGGGTATTTATTCTTTGTCTCCTTATACATTGGAAGAAGTGGTAGCAAGAAATTACCTTATTACGGAGCGGCCTGATGTGATTATTAATATCGTGGATGGCACGAATATTGAGAGAAATTTATATCTGTCTACACAGTTGATGGAATTGGGTATTCCGGTAGTGATGGCGGTTAACATGATTGATCTTGTTAACAAGAACGGTGACAAGATTTCCCTGAAAAAATTAAGCGAGGGTCTTGGCTGTGAAGTTGTGGAGATTTCTGCATTAAAAGGCACGGGTATTGAGGAAGCGGCGAATAAGGCAGTTGCCCTTGCTGGGAAAAAGGCCCAGCCTGTTGTGCATAAATTTGATGAGAGGGTAGAGAACGCTATTGCGTCGGTATCTGCTATGTTAAATGGTGTAGCGGAAGACCAGAAGAGATTTTTCTCTATCAAATTATTGGAAAAGGATTCCAAGATTCAAGAGCAGATGAGCCGTGTACCCGATGTGAGCAAGGAGATTGCGAATCTGGAAGAAATGTTTGACGACGATACGGAGAGCATTATCACCAATGAAAGATATGTATATATCGCATCGATCATCAGGGATTGTGTTGCCAAGAACAAAAAGAACAGCATGACAACTTCCGATAAGATTGACAGAATTGTGACAAACAGATGGCTGGCGCTCCCGATCTTTGCGGTAGTTATGTTTATCGTTTACTATGTATCGGTAACAACCATTGGAGGAATTTTGACGGATTGGACGAATGATGTGTTGTTCGGTGAGATCATTCCGCCTGCGATTGAGAATGTGCTTGTAAGTATCGGCTGTGCAGATTGGCTGCAGGGTTTGATCTTAGACGGTATTGTAGCCGGTGTGGGTGCGGTTCTTGGGTTTGTACCGCAGATGCTTGTGTTATTTATTTTCCTGGCATTTCTTGAGTCCTGCGGTTATATGGCGAGAGTTGCATTTATTATGGATCGTATTTTCCGTAAATTCGGTTTGTCGGGCAAATCCTTTATTCCGATTCTGATCGGTACAGGCTGCGGTGTGCCGGGTATCATGGCATCCCGTACAATCGAGAACGACAGAGACCGCAAAATGACGATTATGACGACCACATTCATTCCTTGTGGTGCGAAACTGCCGATCATTGCATTGATCGCGGGTGCGTTTTTCGATAATTCCGGTGCGGTTGCATGGGGTGCATGGCTGATTGGTATCGCGGCGATTGTCTGCTCCGGTATTATTTTGAAGAAAACGAAGATGTTTGCGGGAGAACCGGCACCTTTCGTAATGGAGCTTCCTGCATATCATATGCCTACTGTCGGTGCGGTTCTGCGCAGCATGTGGGAGCGCGGCTGGTCCTTTATTAAAAAGGCTGGCACAATCATTCTGTTATCTACGATCGTGCTCTGGTTCTTAATGAGTTTCGGCTGGGCAGACGGCGGCTTTGGCATGTTAGAGGCAGAGCAGCTTGATTCCAGTATTCTTGCCAAGATCGGAAGCGCAATCGCATGGATCTTCACACCGCTTGGCTGGACGCAGGCAGGCGAAGGCTGGAAGATGGCAGTTGCGGCAGTTACCGGGCTGATTGCCAAAGAAAATGTTGTAGCGACTTTCGGTATGTTGTTCGGTTTCGCGGAAGTGGCGGAAGACGGCGTAGAAGTATGGGGTAGTCTGGCAGCAGTCATGACACCTGTTGCAGCATTCGGGTTCCTTGCGTTTAATCTTTTGTGTGCACCTTGCTTTGCAGCCATGGGCGCGATCAAGAGGGAAATGAACAACAGAAAGTGGTTCTGGTTTGCGATTGGTTATCAGTGCGTGCTGGCATATATCGTTGCAATGTGCATATACCAGCTCGGAACGCTTTTTACAGGCGGCGGTTTCGGTATCGGAACAGTAGTAGCGGTCATCTTTGTAATCGGATTCCTGTATCTGTTGTTTAGACCGTATAAAGAAGCGGATTCTCTGAGGGTTGATACTTCTAAAATTGCAAAGGCGATGAAATAGGATATCATAAAAGAAAGAGTTGATTATATGGGAACAGCAATTGTATTAGCGGTCGTGGCAGGCGCGGTGGCGCTTGCGGTACGAAGTATGGTGAAAGATAAAAAGGCAGGGAAATCTCTTCAGTGCGGCGGAGATTGTAAGCACTGCGGTGGTGGATGCCATTAATGAAATGATAGTTTTGCATAACAATACAAGGGCAGTCTGGTGTTTGGGCGGACTGCCCTTGTATTTTATTCTATAGGAAATTGCTCGATGATACAAGATAATCACGAAGCGATTTTCTTGTAGGATTGACAGAAAGTTATAAAAGGTTATAAAAACTTATAAAAGAATATAAAAGTTATAAAAGGTTATATAAAACTATAAAATAAGTTATATATTAAAAATAGTAACATGTTTAAAATTTTATTCACAAGTCATCTTATGCGCCGGATAACCCTTATATTTTGCAGAAAAATTGAAAAAGTAATTTGAGATGTAGCTATATTTTCGGTTGCATTGTAAAGTTACCTATATAGTACTTATGGAAAATATATGCAGATTTATGTATAATGTAAATGTAGTTTTGAGGATACTATATTGTTTTATCGGGAGGATGCCTATGCTGCCAGAGGAAAAAGCAAGGGTAAAAATTGATAAACAGTTAAAAAATGCAGGCTGGGACATTGTGTCAAGAAATGAATATACGCCGAACACAACGGCAGCAGTTATGGAAGCCTTGATGCAAGGAAATACAGAGAGCGATTACCTGTTATTTATTGATAATAAGGCTATTGCTGTACTGGAGGCAAAGAAAGAAGAACATCCGCTTGGAGAAGATGTCGAGAAACAAGCAGAAGATTATGCGGTGCATCCACAGCCGTGGTATGGCTTGTGGTACGATGGCTTGATTCCCCTTGTGTATATGGCAAATGGAAAGAAAATATTTTATAAGAATATGTTGCTGCCGGATGCGGAGTATGAAGAACTGACACAAATGCATTCTCCAAAGAAGATGTTGCAAATTCTGGGAAAACATTCAGAATATGGTGCATTGCCAAGAATAGAGAAAAAAGGTCTTAGAGACTGCCAATATAGGGCTGAAATCGCTTTTGAAGAATCCATCAAGGCTGGAAATAAGAAAAATCTTGCAATGCTTGCCACAGGCTCAGGAAAGACTTATTTAGCGTGTCTAGCAACTTACCGTCTATTGAATTATACGGATGTAAAGAGGGTACTCTTTCTAGTGGATAGGAATAATCTTGCTAGACAGGCGAAGTCGGAATTTAGTCTTTTTGACAGAACAGAGAGTGGGCAGCAGCTTAATTCGTTGTATCGGATTAATAGATTGAGGAAAGAAGAAGATATTAACGGCGAGATTATCATTTCTACCATACAAAAATTATTTGCTGTACTTACGGGTCAGGAATTGCAGGACGGTGATGAAGATGCAGAGGACGAGGCAGCAAAAGAGTCTGAGGAAAAAGAGGCTGATAAAGCAGTGGAACTTGGTGATAATTTAAAACTTCCGCAGGATTATTTCCAGTTTATCATCGTGGATGAATGTCATCGTAGTATCTATGGTAAATGGAAAGCCGTGTTGGATTATTTTAATGATGCAAAGATTTTAGGACTTACAGCAACGCCCACACCGGAAGCGGATGCCTATTTTAACAAAAAGTATGTGGAAAAATATACATATGATGATTCAGTGGTGGATGGCGTAAATGTTCCGTCAAGAATTTATCGGATTATTACAGAAGTTACAGCTCATGGAGGAACGATTCAAAGAGGGTCAAATGTGGTAGAGACCGCACGCAGAACGGGGAGCGTCACTTCTTATATAGCAAAAGATTCCCATGAATACGGGGAAAGTGAACTGGACCGGTCTGTTGTGAATAAAAACCAGATTCGGGAAGTGCTGATGACATATGCAAAGGCAATTTACGGTGATCTCTATCCGGAGAGGGAGCCGAAATGGGAGTATATTCCCAAAACATTGATTTTTGCAAAGGATGACAAGCATGCTACTAAGATCGTGGAAATTGCGGAAGATGTGTTTAAGAATAAATTTCCTTCCGGTAAAGTGCCGGAACATTTTGTCCAGAAAATCACATACAAAGCGGATGCCAATACAGACGATCTTATCAGAGACTTTCAGACAGAGAAAGATTTTCGCATTGCGGTTACGGTAACACTGGTTGCAACCGGTACGGATATTAAGCCCTTGGAAGTGGTCATGTTTATGAAAGATGTGTATTCCGATGTCCTTTATACACAGATGAAAGGACGTGGCTGCCGTGTAATTAAGGATGACAAACTGAAAGAGGTTACACCAAACGCAGAGACAAAAGAATGCTATTACATTGTAGATGCTGTAGGGGTGACGGAGCATGAAAAAGTCATACCAAAATTAAATCCCAGATTGAAGAATAGGACATTGTCATTGGAGCATCTTTTAGAGCATTTGGCACATAACGAGGTCAGTGATGAAAACCTGCTTTTGCTTCGAGATTATTGCGCAAGTATAAATCGACGCTATGAGGATAGCCCACTTTTTGGAAAGCATTTGGATATGTTTATACGGGATTATGGTTTTGCACCACGTACACTTGCAGGAAATATCAATAAAGCATTTGAGCAGGGTGTTTTGGTGGAATATATCAGCCCGTCAGAAGATAATGCAGTAAGAATGGCACTCATAAATTGTCTGATAAGCAATATTCAGGCAAGAAACAAACTGCTTGAAATGCAGCGCGGTTATTATGTGGAGACAGAAGACGCGGATAGGCTCATTTATGCCGGTTTTTCAAAAGAGACTGCAAGAAGTTTTGTAGATAATTTTGAGAAATATTTGGAAGATCACAAAGATAGCATAGAGGCTTTGCGGATTATTTATAATTCTGAGGATGTGGTTATAACACATTTCATGCTGGTTGAACTTAGGGACAGACTTCTAGCAGAAAGCCGGGATTATGGTGTCAAAAATATCTGGCAGAACTATCGAACGTTGGATGAAGAAGGTAATGTTGACGATATGGATTTAAAATCTAATATGACGATATTGACGGACTTGATTCAAATTGTGCGTTATGTTTATGGAAAAAATAAGAAGCTCACAAGTCTGCTCAAGGGATATGCAAAGCAGTTTAGCTTGTATTGTGGACAGATGCAGCGTGCAATGACACAGGAGCAGCTTGAAATTATGCGGCAAGTGGCGGATTATATCGTCCGTGATGGTGCAATTTCTGTGACAGAACTGAATCAGGTAGATACGGATCTCTGGCGGAAAGCCATAACAATGATTGGAAAAAAAGAGTTGCCGGTTGAAATACAGAAGTTATCAAAATTTATATTGAGGGTGGCGTAAAATGGCGAATCAAAAAAGTGAAGCATCACTATTAAAAAAGGTATGGGAAATTGCCAATGTTTTGGCAGCAGCAGGTGTGGGATTTACGGATTATATTACCCAGCTTACATATATCTTATTCCTCAAAATGGATGATGAAAAAGAAGAAATGGGGCTGGGAAGTTCCATACCAGAAGGATATAAGTGGAAGGATTTAGCTAATCTTTCCGGGGATGATCTTGTGGAGAAATATGAGGAAATCCTGAAAGAGCTTTCCGGGTGTGAAGGGTTGATTGGCACAATATTTACGAAGGCAACGAATAAAATTGACCGCCCGGTTATGTTAGCAAAGGTCATTGAGATGGTGTCTGGGGAAGAATGGTATATGATGGAAGGCGATTTTAAGGGGTCTATCTATGAGGCTATTCTTGAAAAAAATGGACAGGATAAAAAAAGTGGTGCCGGACAATATTTTACACCGAGAGCGCTCATTCAGACTATCGTTGAGGTTATTGATCCGAAGATTACGGAGACTGTTGCTGATCCTGCATGCGGAACGGGTGGTTTTCTTTTGGCGGCATATGAGCATATGAGAAAACAGAGTAAGGATATTGAAAAACAGAAGTTTTTAAAAGAAAATGCCTTGCATGGAGCGGATAATACTTCTTTAGTAGTTACTCTCGCATCCATGAATTTGTATTTACATGATATAGGCATCAAAAAAAGCCCGATTGTTTATCAAGATTCGCTAATTGACACATCGGACGAAACTTATAAAGTAATACTTGCGAATCCGCCATTTGGAACCAGACCACAGGGAAGTGTGGAAGTATCCGCTAATAGACCAGAGTTTATCAAGACATCTGATAACCAAGTCAACTTCCTGCAGCATATTATGTCTATTGTGAAAACTGGGGGACGTGTAGGTGTTGTACTCCCTGATAGTGTATTAACGGATAGTGGACCAACAGCGCAGGTGAGAAAGAAGTTGATGAAAGATTTTAATCTGCATACAATTTTACGGCTTCCAACAGGAATTTTCTATGCAAATGGAGTAAAGACAAATGTCCTTTTCTTTGAAAAAGGAGAGCCAACTACCGGAATTTGGGTTTATGATTATCGAACCGGCATTAAACATACATTGGCGACAAAACCAATGACAAGAGCGCATTTGCAGAACTTTGTGGATTGTTATTGTATAGGATGTGAGTTTGATAGAAAAGCAACGTATTCCAAGGAAAATCCGAATGGCAGGTGGAGATATTTTTCCGAAATAGAAGTAAAGAAAGCTGATACGCTTGATTTTAAATGGCTTGATTTAGATGAAAAGGATGAGAGGAATGTTTCCGAAATTTTGGAGGACATGCAAAGAGAATCGGATGAAATTGCAGAGACTGTATCTGCGCTAAAGCAGTTGCTAGGAGGGCTTGAGATTTGATAAATACGGCAGCCATACGTAAAAGAATACTTGCATTGGCTATGCAGGGGAAATTGGTAGAGCAAAGTAAAGAAGATGCAAGTGCGTTTGTGAGTAAAATGTCATATGAAATAAATGGAAAACCATTTAAAATGATAATAAATAAAAATGAATTGCCATACAGCGAATTATCCAAAGGATGGGTTTGGTGCAGATTGTCTGATATAGGGACAACAAACATTGGTTTAACATACCACCCAGAAGATATTATAGAGGATGGCTTGATTGTATTACGTTCAAATAATATCCAAAACGGAAAACTTGTTTATGATGATTTAGTCCGTGTTAATTGTGATATAAGAGACAATCAATATTTAAGTGAAGGAGATATTCTTATTTGTGCGAGAAATGGGAGCAAAAACCTTGTTGGGAAATGTGCAATATATGAAGGTTTACCTGAGAAAGTGTCTTTTGGAGCTTTTATGGCTGTATTTAGGACTGTGTGCAGTAGATATGTATATTATTATTTTCATACAGATTTATTTCGCAGATATTTTTCAAACGATGATACAAAACAGATTAATCAAGTGACACAGAAGATTTTGAAGAATGCAGTTGTGCCTTTTCCGCCTATTTCTGAACAACAGAGGATAGTTGAAAAGATAGACAAAATATTCAAAATGTTAGATAAGATTGATAAATTGCAGAGAGAATATTGTAATAATGTAGTGGCATTGAAGTTAAAAATTATTGAGGCTGGAATAAGGGGACAATTGACTGAACAGTTGCCTGAAGATGGAGTGGCGGAGGAATTATATAATCAAATTATTGAGAGAAAAGAGCAATTTGTAAAGGATAAAACGATTAAGAAAAGCAAAGCGCTTCCTGAGATTAGTAAGGATGAAATACCTTTTGATATTCCGTCAACTTGGAAGTGGGTTAGACTTGAAAATATTGCTACTCATATTGCTTCAGGAAGTACGCCAACAGGAGGACATAAATCAGATGTTTATGTTGAGGAAGGATGTGCCTTTTTTCGTGAGCAAAATATTTACAATGAAGGGATTCGAGAAGAAGGGCTTGTTTATATTACAGAAGAATTATTGGCAACACGTAAAAACAGCACCGTCTATGCAGGTGATATTCTTTTAAATATAACGGGTGGTTCTATTGGTCGATGTGCACTTGTGCCAGCTGATTTTGATAAGGGAAGTATTAATCAGCATATTTTAATTATCAGAATGGTTGAACCGGAGATGCGTTTTTATGTACACTGTTTTTTATGTAGTCCTTATGCACAGAAGTACATCCGAAATGCTTCTGTAGGAGACAAAGATGGTTTTAGCGGTGGGCGTTGTAAGAGCATGTTAATTCCACTTTTACCACTTCCTGAACAGAAAAGAATAGTGGCAAAAATTGATGCTATGCTATCATATTTCTGAGAGTAAGAAGTGCAAAATAAGATAGGGGGATACTATGGAACTGGAAATAGGTATAGAAGATATATTAAACAAAAGAAAAATAGAATCAGATCGCATAGAGTTCAAGAAAGGTTGGAACCCTGATGATATTTATCGTAGTGTCTGTGCATTTGCGAACGATTATAATAACGATGGCGGCGGGTATATTGTTGTAGGAGTTGAAGAGAAAAATGGAGTTGCGGCAAGACCAGTAACAGGGATTCCGGAAAATATGTTGGACAAAATACAAAGAGAAATGCTCAGTTACAATAATATGATATCCCCACCATATTTCCCAAAGTTAATTACATCTCAGGTGGATGGAAAATGGATTCTGGTCATAGTAGTAAGAACCGGACAACAGCGACCATATAAATCCCCAGAGTATGTTACAGGCAAAAAGGACAAGAAATATAGTTATTATATTCGTTATCTAACCAGTTCTGTAAAGGCAAACTCAGAGCAGGAACGGGAACTAATCAATATGTCTGACCAGACGCCATTTGATTGCAGGGCAAATCATAAAGCGACTTTTGATGATATATCCCCGGTTCTTTTGGAGGATCATTTGCGCAAGACAGGAAGCAAACTTGCAAAGCAAGTCAGGGAACGGGGTGTGAAAGAAATATTAGAAGATATGCAGTTGCTGGTAGGACCTCCAGAAGTGAGATATATTCAGAATGTAGCAATTATGATGTTTTGTGAGCATCCAGATAAGTTCTTCCGATATACCTATGTGCAGATGACATCATTCCCAGAAGGCAGTATAGAGAATCCAAGTGTCAGCGAGGATTTTCCTAATATTACAGGATCAGTGCCACAGATGATTCAGGCAACAATGGAACGTTTCCGCAATCTTTTTATTCGTGAAAAGGTAATAAAAATTCCGAATCAGATGGAAGCGCTTAGAATTATGAATTATCCATATCAGGCAATCGAAGAGGCAGTGGTGAATGCTTTTTATCATCGGGATTATATGTCGTGTGAGCCTGTGACAATAGAGATAGAGCCAGACTGCATAAATATCATGAATTTTCCGGGAATAGACAGATCGATTTCTGCAAAGACAATCGCAGAAGGTAAAAGATTTGTTTCCAGATATTATCGTAATAGAAGACTTGGCGAATTTCTGAAAGAACTGGAATTGTCAGAAGGTCATTCATCCGGTATTCCTACAATACAGGAAGAATTAAGGAGAAATGGTTCGCCGCGTGCAGAGTTTTTTACGGATGAAGACAGACGGGCTATGAGGATAAAGATTCCAATTCACCGAGCTTTTTTGGGTGGTAGTGATGAACTGGTCGATAACACTGAAAAAGCGTCGAATAAATCTTTAAAGAAAAAAGAGGAACAGCATACTATGATTCTGAATTATATGGCAGATGGCGAGTGGCATAAAACTTCAGAAATTGCTGAAATTTTGGGGCTTAAAGATACCAGAACCAAGGAACTATTAAAGGAATTGGTAGTATTAGACAAGCTGAATGATAACGGGAAAACAAAAGGCAAGTTGTACAAATTGAAATAATTCGTCGCTAAAAAATAAAAAAGCGACGAAAAGAGCGACGAAATAAATATGAAAGAGTGGGGAAAGATATATCCTTCCCTACAAGCCACCTGCAACCGTCAGTTGACAAATTTCCAAGTGTCATATATAGCTATTTACGCGATTTTATTCTATCATTTAGATAAATCGAAACCACCTTATGTATAGTTTATGCATAAGGATGCTGGAAGATCAAGATAGCTATCGACATGAAAATCTATAAAATGAACACATAAGGAGACTATTATATGACACTTGGTGAAAAGATTTACAGACTCAGGACAGAACGCGGAATGTCTCAGGAGGCTTTCGGGGAAGCGCTTAGAGTGTCCAGACAATCCGTGTCCAAATGGGAGACGGATCAGTCGTCTCCGGAGTTGGATAAGATTGTGGCAATCAGTGAAATGTTTATGGTCAGCACAGATTATCTTCTCAAAGAAAACATAGAACGCCAGTCAGCGGAAGAACTTGGCGGCGCGGTTAGGGCAGGCATGAACAATGTTGGCGGCGGCTATACGCAGGGGCAACAGGTAATTGTGCAGCGTTCAACATTCAGTTATGAGTATAAGAGCAAAAAGACTTTTATGGGGCTTCCGCTTGTACATGTTCATTTCGGGTTAAAGCCCTTGCGCGCAAAAGGCATTATCGCAATCGGCAATGTGGCGCAGGGTATTATTGCGGTCGGTATCGTAGGGTTGGGCGTAGTTACACTGGCTCCGGTGGGGATTGGGCTGCTGCTGGCAGTTGGTATGCTTGTGGTAGGCGGCATGTCATTCGGTACTTTTGCGGTCGGTGTGATTGCCGGCGGAGCGGTCAGCGTCGGCGTGTTTACGATGGGCGCCGTGGCGGTAGGGGAGTTCAGCTTTGGCGCTCTCGCTACAGGGCATCAGATTGCCATTGGTGATGCGGCGTATGGAAACATCGCGCTGGGATTTAGCGAGGCGAGCGGTGCGATTTATGAGGAGGTTCGGGCTGCGGATGGCAGTTTTGACTCACAGGCGATGATTGATGCGGTCGATGCGAACGTATCGGGGCACTGGCATATTTTTGTAAGTTGGATGAAAATGATTATACGGCTGATGGCGGGTACATGACAAAAGGGCAGCTGCACAGGATAACCGCAAAAAGTTACAATAATGTTAAAAAAGGAATGGTTCGCCCATTC
>JAMPGN010000081.1 GCA_023663915.1 Eubacterium sp.
AGGATTGCCAGCACGGTGCCCACCATTCCGAGAAACTTATAGGACAGGTAGGCAAGCGAGCCTGCAAGGATACCGCCGCCGTTATGATTCTCACTGCATCTTAAGTAAATCTCTTTGACCTGATAACTCTCTGCCTGGGACAATTCCGTTCCGAACAATTCACAGACCATACTGATCAGCAGGAAAAGTATGAGACCTGCCACCAATTTTCTGGTCGCAATATGGTTTCCCATATTGGACATCCCAAACGCGATCGCCAGAAAAATAATAATCGGTGCAGCATACGCAGTCAGTCCAAAAATACCGAACATAACGTTGCTGACCACGTTCCCCGCCTTACCGACGATACCGAAGTTACACAGAAAAAGGATGACCGCAAGGGCAAGAAACACGATCAACATGATCTCATTGCGTATCGCGATATCCATAGGTGGCGTCTGCGCCGATCTGCCGCCGTTTCGTCTCCCCGTCTGTGCCTGCTTTCCCCTGCCTGTCTTTCTATTTGAAGTTGTCGTCTTTTTATTCGCGGAAGAACGTTTTCCTCCTTGGTTCGATGCCATGATAAGCGCCTCCTGAGCATACTCCCATTTGATAATATGACTCAATATAGTATAGCATTTTCATTTTCGCTTGTCATCCCTTATTTTGTATCCGCCTTTTTCTTGTCTACCATATCGTGGAGATGCGCAACGGCATCCTTGATTCCGCCCACCTCACAGATAATGCCTTCCTCCACCGCCTCACCGCCGACGAGTATCGTACCGACATCTTTGGTCAGCACGCCCGTCTCCATCATCAGATCTTCCAGCCTTGTTTTGGATATCTTGCAATGGCTGCAGACAAATCCTGTGATACGGTTCTGTATCTGCCTGAAATAGTCAAAAGTCTGCTGCACGCCGATCACCATACCGTTAAGCCGCACCGGATGGATAACCATCGTTCCCGTCGGCACGATATAGGAATAATCTGTGCTGACCGCGATTGGCACACCGATGGAATGACTTCCGCCAAGCACGAGTGACACGGTAGGTTTGCTTAAGGAAGCGATCATTTCCGCTATGGCAAGCCCTGCCTCCACATCGCCGCCCATGGTATTTAAAAGAATCAGCACGCCGTCTATCTCCTTGCTGTCCTCTATCGCCGCCAGCTGGGGGAGCACATGTTCGTATTTCGTCGTCTTGGATGTGCTGCTTAAGTTATCATGCCCCTCGATTTCACCGATGATCGTGATCAGATGTATTTTATGATGCGCCTCATTCTCATCTAACGTGATCTGACCGACTTCCCCGATCCTCTCGTCCCGATGTTTTTCCTTCTCCTGCTGTTTCTCCTGTTCCTCGCGCTTTTCTTCCTTCTCGTTCTTGCTTCCTTTACTATCTTTATTTTCCTTATTGACATTTTTATTGTTCTCTTTACTTCCCATCACAAACCTCCGATCTGTTGTCTGGCTGCCGCTCTCTTCAACAGGACGGGAAAATCCCCCTTATGCATAGAAAAGAGAGAACCACAGCCTTTTCTCTGCGATTCCCTCTTAGTTTGCGTTATCTTCCAATATTTATACATTTCATATCTGGCATCGGACGATATTTTATGGGATATCAAAATCATCATCATAAGCGATTTCCACATCGTACTTCATATCCTTCTCCTCAACCGGATACTGGTAATCCATCTCTCTTCTCACATGCTTCTTCGGCAGTGGCAGCGGATTCTCGAAATAGCGCGGTTTCTCCGGTTTCTTCGGCGCTTCCGTTAAATCAATCATCTCCAAATCCTCGGTTATCTCAGGTGTCTCAGCCTGCATTGTCCCTTCGTTCCATTCAACCCATTCCAATTCCGCATCATCCGGTTTGTTCCCTGTCTCCTTAATCACCGCAGTTTCATCCACTTCCTCAATCGGCATCTGTACAATCGCTGCCTTGCCGCCGAAAATACAGTTCTGCAGTCCCAAGCCCGCCAGAACGCTCCAGATATACAAAGAAAGCAAACCAGACTGTTCCGATCCTATTGACGCCATCGGCGTAGGCGCTGCAAGCAGGCAGAAAAGTATCCACAGCATATAATTCTGTTTCCTGCCGCTTCGGATAAATTCAAAGACAAGGAAGGATGCCGGGATAACCAGCATTCCCATCAGGTAAATATCATAAACATACGGATACCGGGCTGTAAATGCCGACGCAGGCAGATATTTGAGATCCCTCCACTGCTCCACGATGCTCCCAAGCAGAGCCATGCCACTGTTTCCATATATGATGCCGATCATCAATCCCCGCACGAACACGCTCACCAATAACGCCACAAGAAAAACGGAAACGCTGACCGGCACAGAATGATAAAGCGGCTTATCTTCCTGCCGGGTTTTTTCTCCAATAAACACAGCCGCCATAACGATTAACAAAGTTGCCGCCATGATATCCAGATAGGCGAGTGCGCCGATTATCACGCCAATCACTGCCGACACTGCCATCGCCGCCGGTCTGCCAAGCCGGTTTGCACAATATCCTTTGACAAAACTGACTACGGCAAGCATACCGATCATATACAAGTCAAAAAAAAGCCAGTCCGGACGAAACAGCGAAAGCATTTCAAGACATCCAAGCGAACACGCAAGATAGAGAAGCGCGGCACACGCCGGTATACGCCCGGCAAGTTTCCTCGTCACCGCATATACGAGCAGCATACCAATTATCTGCAGAAAAACCTGCATAATGACCGCCGAAGCAATCTTATTGCCAAGAAAGGACAATACTGCCGACAGGCAGATCACATACAACTCCCTGACACTGTAGCAGATCATTGATAAACCAGACCGCTCCTGCGTCACTACAGCCATATTGTAATACGTCATGCTCTGCACATTCGCATCATGAATCTCTTCATTTTCCGAGGACAACCCGTTCTCTACAGCAAACCCCTGCTCCGACATCTCGATTTCGAACCTGGCGCTCTCAACACGCAGGAAAATACCGCCCACCATGATTAGCAGAACAATCGCGCACTCAAATCCGGTTATGACCGATTTTTTCCAGACGCATTTTGTCCCGACCTTAATCGCAGTCCACCGGACGAGCCAGTATATGGCAACTGCTGCCGGAATAATGAGCAGACCGATTACGAGAAGTGCGCCGTTCGACATACCGGCAAATGGCGCAGCCAGACTGTCCGGAAAGCTCTTCATGTATGGCTTGCCTGCAAAATAATATATCCACACATGCCCGGCATACATCAGCAGCAAGGCGCACAGGATGCTGTATAGAAACCACAACGCATAGCTAAACCACGTTTTACGATAAGTCATAATCCTTCTCCATTATATTTTCGACAATGCCTGCTCCAGGTCCGCAATAATATCATCAATATGCTCAATTCCTACCGATAACCGGATCATATCCGGCGCAACTCCGGCTTCTCTTAACTGCTCGTCGTTCATTTGTCTGTGTGTGTGGCTTGCCGGATGGAGCACGCTCGTGCGCGCGTCCGCAACATGCGTCACGATCGCCGCCAGTTCCAGATGATCCATCATCCTTGCCGCCGCATCCCTGCCGCCTTTTAAGCCAAACGAAATGACCCCGCATGTACCTTTCGGCATATATTTCTGCGCTGTCTCGTAATACTTGTTGCTCTTAAGCCCCGGATAATTCACCCATGCGACTTTCTCATGCCCTTCCAGATATTCCGCTGTTTTCTGTGCATTGAAGCAATGCCTCTCCATCCGGAGCGGAAGCGTCTCCAATCCCACATTGAGCAAAAAGGCATTCTGCGGGGACTGCATCGAACCCAAATCCCGCATCAACTGAGTGGTAGCCTTGGTGAGATAGGCTGCTTTGCCGAATTTCTCCGTATAGGTAATGCCGTGATAAGACTCGTCCGGCGTGCACAGCCCCGGAAACTTATCCGCATATGCATTCCAGTCAAAATTGCCCGAATCCACAATACAGCCGCCCAATGACATGGCATGTCCATCCATATATTTCGTCGTGGAATGCACCACGATATCCGCACCCCACTCAAAAGGATTACAGTTGATCGGAGTCGCAAACGTATTATCAACAATAAGCGGCACCTGATGATCGTGCGCCACTTTCGCAAATTTCTCTATGTCTAACACTACGAGAGCCGGATTTGCGATCGACTCCCCAAAGACACACTTGGTATTGGGCTGAAATGCCTTGTCGAGTTCTTCCATCGACGCATCCGGATCGACGATCGTGCAATCCACTCCCATCTTCTTCATCGTACAGGTAATCAGATTGAACGTTCCCCCATACACCGTGGAAGACAGCACCACATGATCTCCCGCCTCACAGATATTGAACACGGCATAGTACGTCGCCGCCTGGCCGGAAGCCGTCAGCATCGCCGCCACTCCGCCTTCCAGTTCACAGATCTTTGCCGCCACACAATCGTTGGTCGGATTTTGTAATCTGCTGTAGAAATAGCCGTTTTCTTCCAGATCGAAAAGCCTGCCCATCTGTTCCGAGGATTCATATTTAAAGGTCGTGCTCTGGTAGATCGGCAATACGCGCGGCTCACCGTTCCCCGGTTTCCATCCCGACTGGATGCATATCGTTTCCTTCCTGTATGATCTATTCATGCTATGTATTGCCCCTTTCTCTCGCGACGATCCGTCACCATATATTCCGCTTTCAGTTCCGTCATCATCTCCGTATACAACCGCTTACACTGCTCATTCTGCCCCGCCTCAACCAACGCAACGCATCTGCTGATATAATGTTCCCACAGATACCAGTATTTCTCTTCGGGTGACGCTTCTTTCGCAATCCGTTTCACAATCGTAGGCGCTATATCATAGTACTCTCTCACGAGCATTTCACCGTCCGCCTGCCGGAACATATACTCGTCTCGGTAGCGTTTCATCAATGTGATCTCGCGACAGTCCTGTGGTTTATGCAGTCCACAGCATACCGCCGTCGTCACAAAACATAATTTCTGTTTGAATCCTGCCTGGATTGACTCGTGATCCGCCGCCTGAATACGCTGTCCGAACCGCTCCTGCCATTTATCACATATGGCATCGGTCAGTTTATGCATCTCCTCTTCCCCTCCGCCGCATCGTCTCTGATACGCGATAAGAGCCGGAAGAAAATAGGAAACCATATACAGATTTATATTGAGCTGCGCATTATTTCTTTGTGCCCTGCCCTTCGTCGAATCGATCTGTTCCTGCGCCCTGTCCGCCAAACACTCCGCCACCTGCAGCATATCCTGCGCGCCGTCCGGCGTATTTCCACACCATATATCCGCCAGCATCGACCAAACACGCATATTATCCTCTAAATATTTTTGAAATGATGTCTCATATGTCTCTTTTTTAAACTCGGAAATCCTTGCCGGCGCCTGCCCAAGCAGATCAGCAATCTGATTCTGTTCTGATTTATCCATCCTATTATCCTGCTCTCTGCTTTTTATTCGTCCCAGTTGTGATAAACCGCCTGCACGTCGTCGTCATCGTCCAACAAATCAAGCGTTCTCTGTAAATTCTTAATTGCCGTCTCATCCGTAAGCTCTACCCAGTTCTGCGGAATCATCGTCACCTCAGAGGAAACCGGCTGGATTCCTGCTTCTTTTAATGCGGCGTCCACCTCACTCCACTGGTCCGGATCAGTATAAATTTCATAACAGTCTTCTTCCTCTGAAAAATCTTCCGCACCTGCGTCTAACGCCATCATCATCAGATCGTCCGCATCGGTATCGCATTCTTCTTTATCAATGATGATCAGCCCTTTCTTGTCAAACATAAAGGAAACGCAACCAGGTGTACCGACATTGCCCTGCCCTTTTGTAAATGCGCTTCTTACATTGGCTGCCGTCCGATTCGTATTATCCGTCAGCGCGTCCACAATAATCGCTATACCGTTTGGTCCATATCCTTCATACGTTACATATTTATAATTGACGTTTCCACCCTCGCCTGCGGCCTTCTTGATTCCCCTGTCAATCGTATCATTCGGCATGTTATTTGCTTTCGCTTTCGCAATCACCTGCGCCAATTTGAAATTGTTCGCCGGGTCCGGTCCGCCTTCCTTGACCGCCACCGCGATCTCACGGCCGATAATCGTAAAAATTTTGCCCTTCGCGGCATCGTTTTTCTCTTTTTTATGCTTAATGTTCGCAAATTTAGAATGTCCTGACATATCATGATCTCCTTTGTCTTCTATTAATTCTTCTTAATATCAATTACTTATGATACCATTTTTTAGATTCTTATTCAACCTTGTACTTTGCATATTTCTGCCTCGTATTCCTGCCAAACGCTCCCGCTGCCTAACCGGAGCTATCCCCGCTCTCCTTAGGACGCGCAAGCACCGTCTGTATCATGCGGTCCTTGACCTCCATGATGCGAAAAGTATAACCCCCATAATCAAACTCAAAATCCTCTCCCTCTTCCGGAATATGCTCTAATCTTGAGATCACAAACCCATTAACCGTGTCAAAAGGCTCTTCCTCAAAACTAATTTTAAGCTGTTCTTCCAGTTCTTCCAAAGGCATTTTACCCTGAATCACATACCCGCCCGCACCATTCTGGCTGATGTAGGTCGCCTCCTCGTCGTACTCATCCTCGATATTGCCGACGATTTCCTCCAGAATATCTTCAAGCGCCACAAGACCTGCTGTCTGCCCATACTCATCGATCACAATGACCATCTGTACCTTCTCGGTCTGCATCACGCGGAACAGATCGTCAATCTTACGCTTTTCCGTGATAAATCTCGGCTCCCTGAGCAGTCCTTTGATCTTGCCGATGGGTTTATTCTTCATCTTCTCATTCATCTGCATGCGCATGACGTCTTTCAAGTGCAGGATTCCCACGATGTGGTCTATCGTGCCGTCATACACCGGAAAACGGCTGTTGTGCGCATCTACAATAAATGCCGCCGCTTCCTGCAGGGTCATGGTGCACTCGATCCCGATCATATTGTTACGGTTGATCATGATATCCTTTGCTTCTTTATCGCCGTACTCGAATATATTGCTTATCATCTCCGCTTCATTTGCCTGGAGAATCCCCTGTTCATGCCCGACATTAACCATAGAGAGGATCTCTTCTTCCGTCACGTCGGACTTATCGCCGGACACATTGATACCGAAAATCCGCAATAATCCGTTTGCCGTCTTGGAGATCAGCGCAGTCAAAGGCGCTGTGAGCCGGACATAATAATAGACCGGTGTGACAAAGAGCCGTATCCATCTGTCAGGATTACGCGACGCTGCTTTCTTAGGTATGGATACTCCGAAAGTCATAACTATGTACAGCATGAGCAAAGTCACCAGTATTGCCGTGAGAACCGCAAATAAAGTAATATGCCATTCCCCAAGGTCGCCTATCTTATGCACTGCCGCCCGATAAACGATATAGCCGGCATAACTGTTCAACCGGTACAGGTACAGCGCACCGAACAGAAGATTAACTGTCACCGCGCCAAGCTGGATTGCTCCGGCATATTGCGTATGATGTTCTGTCAGATAGGCAAGCCGCAGCTGTTTTTTACCGGGGCTGCCCTCCTGTGTATCCGTCTCTTCTTTGTCCGCACCTTTCACATTGCTGAATGCAGAGCCAAAACCATAAAATAACATTTCGAGCAGCAGTAATATGACAAACCATATAATACTGCCCGCGCCACCGTCGTCCATTTTCTCTGATCCCTTCCTTTGTCATAAATAGTCTCTGTCTTATCGTAACAGAGTAATATAACATCTAATATAACAAGGAATAGTTTGTGTGTCAATTCCAGTCAGTCTTATGTATTTAACTCCAGACTGACCATCAGCCCGTCATTGACTACCTGCATGATATCCTGATCGAGATGGCATATCCTGTCTTTTAAGCGTTTCTTGTCAATCGTTCTGAGCTGTTCCAACAAGATCACGGAATCCTTGACCATATCGTACTTACTGGCGTTTAATTCAATATGCGTAGGCAGCTTCGCCTTGTTCATCTTCGAGGTGATCGCCGCGCAGATCACCGTCGGGCTGTGTTTATTTCCAACGTCGTTCTGTATAATTAACACCGGTCTTATGCCGCCCTGTTCCGAACCGATCACCGGTCTTAAATCTGCGTAGTAAATATCTCCTCTTCTCATTATCATACACTTCCTTATATTAATTATTCCAACAATAGTATTGCCGGTTTCTCTAAGGGTATACATGATAATTCATTTTCTTCAGTCTGCCCCGTACTCTATCGGTAGTCGTCATAACAATCCTTAACCGCAACGATCTGACCGTCTTTCCGGTAAATTCTTGGAATCCTTTTTCCCAGGCCGCAGGCAAACTCATAATTAAATCTGCCCGACAGTTCTCCTAGTTCTTCCATCGTGATCCGATACGCCCCGTCCGCTCCGATCAGAGTCACTTCATCGCCCTCTTCTGCGTCCGGTATATCCTCCACATTGACCATAAACTGATCCATGCAGACTCTTCCAAGTATGGGCGCTTTCCTGCCACGTATCAGGACATATCCTTTATTGGATAAGCCTCTCGGATACCCGTCGCCATAACCTACGGGAATCGTTGCGATCCGCATCTTCCCCGGTGTAACATACGTTCCGCCATAACTGACCGGCGTCCCTGCCTCCACTTCCTTGACGTAGACGATACGGCTTTTCAAGGATAAAACAGGCTTTAAGTCCACAATATCCTTCGCCACTTTATCCGACGGCCATAAGCCGTACAAGGTGATTCCCGCCCGGACCACATCCATATTCGCCTCCGGCAGTTCCACGATCCCCGCGCTGTTGGAACAGTGTTTGATCGGAATGGAAAAAGAAAATCTCCCTTCCACCTGCGCCGTAAAATCCTTGAACTTCCAGAGCTGTTCCCTGGCAGACGTCTTATCCGCCTCATCCGCCCTCGCAAAATGGGTGAACATTCCTTCTAACTCGATTCCCTTCGTATGCAATACCTTATCTACAAAAGCAATACCGTTCTCATCCGGCTTGATGCCTATCCGGCTCATGCCCGTGTCAACTTTCACATGCACTTTAGCGCTCTTCCCAATTCTGCACGCACACTCCGACAATTCTGCCAGCATATCCTCCCGGAACACCGTCGGGCGTATATCATTTTGCACCAGTTCTTCGTAACAATATGGAAAAGTATATCCCAGAATCAGTATCGGCTTCTTTAATCCCGCATGACGCAGGATCATTGCTTCCTCGGCGGTGGCTACCGCATAGCCAAACACATAATCCATCTTTTCCAATTCACGCCCGATCGGTACTGCACCGTGCCCATATCCGTCCGTCTTGATAACACCTATTATCTGCGTCCCCTCGGACAGATTGTTATGCATCTGCTCCATATTATAGCAGACGGCATCCAGATCAATGTCTGCATAAACTCTCTGATAGTTTTCCATCATGACTTTTCTCCATTCTGTTTTACTCCGCCTGCCCTTGCTGCAACCGTACCGCATCTTTGATATGCCCTATGATATCCGTCGCCGTCATGGATACTTCCGTCTCCTGTTCTGCCGCCAGATCGCCCGCGATTCCGTGAAGGTATACTCCCGTCACCGCCGCATCCACACCCGGCATGTTCTGCGCCAGAAGCCCCGCTATCATACCTGCCAGCACATCACCCGACCCGGCTGTCGCCATCCCTGCGTTACCCGTCGTATTCAAGTATCCGCACTGTCCGCCATGCCATACGACCACACTGCGCGCATCTTTACAGACGATGATACAATTCAGCCTGTCGCTGAGTTTCTTCGGATAATCGGTCAGTCCGCTTTTCGCCTGCCCGACACTGCACTCATATAATCTTGCAAACTCACCTAAATGCGGTGTGAGGATAATTATCCTGTGCCGGTCTTTTCTGTCTGCCATGGCTCTCTGCAATTCTTTATCCTGTGCCAGAAGATTCAGTCCGTCCGCATCAATCACGAGAGGCAGGCTGCTCTCCTCAATACAGATGCGCAGCAGTTCATGCGCCCATCTTCCCGTGCCGATCCCAGGACCGATCAAGATACTGTCCGCCCATTGGAGCGCATCGTGAAGCCCATGCATAAATTCCTGAATCTGCGCCGATTCTTTTTGATCTGCCAAATCAATACCGCCTTTACCGGACTTATCCGAAATATTTTCTGCATAAGTAAGCAGCATTGCCTCCGGCACAAATGAAAGCAGGCTGTCTCTGTTCGTCTCAGCCGTGACCACTTTCACCATTCCCGCGCCGATGCGGAATGCGCTCTTCGCTGCCATCATAGCGGCGCCTGCGATCTGTTCATTTCCCGCGATCAGAAGCGCTTTGCCAAACGTCCCTTTATTTCCATCCGGTCTGCGCGGCGGCAGAAGTCTTCCCTCTCTTCCCGTATAAGTATACCAGTAAGGCTCATTTCCTAAGAAACTGCGTTCATCGATCCCCATCCGGCGGCAGATTACTTTTCCACTATACTGTGTTCCAGGATATAATACATGCCCCAGCTTGCGAAATCCATATGTCACCGTGATATCCGCACGCACGGCATCACCCATGACTTCACCCGTATCCGCCCGGATGCCGGACGGAATATCTACGCTGCACACGCGGGCATTACTCTGATTGATCCATCGGATCATATCCCTGCATACACCTTCCACCGGTCTGGATAGCCCGATCCCGAAAACTGCGTCTATCACTATATCATATTCACCATTCTGCATTGTGCTAAAAACCTGCGCCTGATATTCCTGCACGATCTCGATCTGCCTCATGGTCTCTGCCGTGCATTTGTTTCTGTCACCATTCAAAACAAAAGTGACCTCGTACCCTTCCAGCATCAAAAGCCTTCCAATCGCCAGACCATCCCCGCCGTTGTTACCGCATCCTGCCGCAACAAGAACCCTGCATGGATGGTTTCCCCAAGCGCGGTGTATCTCCTCTACCGTCACCAGCGCGGCGCGCTCCATAAGTATCAGGGAAGGAATATGATATTTCTCGATCGTATTCGTGTCATACTGCTTCATCTCACAAGCGGTCACAAGATATTGTTTCATAGGAATCCTCCATGACGCAAAGAAGCGCTAAAATCTCACGATTCCAACGCGTTCTCACCGTTTTCTTTCTGTTCCGCCTCCGACGGTTCTTCCTTCTTGTCGGAGTCTTTTTTCTTGAAATACTTATCCTCCGGATTATATTTCATATCAAATATTTCAATGACATCCGCACCGAAAATATCATGCATATAGGCATACAACTGGCTGTTCATCGCTTCTTTTTCCTGTTTGCGGACAACTTTTTTCTTTAGTTCTCTCCGGATACTGCTGATCCATTTATCAATTTCTTCCAGTTCCGCCGTGTTTTTCTGCAATCTGCGGTAGCAGACTTCCATGGTGGCAACCATCAGTTTATTGTTGACCTGGCTGATCTGCCTTGGCAGCTCGACCATCTCCTCCTCGCATGCATCCATCTTCTCATTGCACTCGTTGACTATGCGCCTGTGTTCCTCCATCTCCTTCTCCAATTTCTTGGAAGGAGACTTCTCGATCGCATCTGCGAGGACAACGATCTCGTCCATCATTTTCTTCTTGAGTTTTTTAAGTTCCTTACTCTCCTCATTGACTTTCGCCTGTCGTTTCAATAATTTGTTGATTTCGCTCTCCAGCCGCTTGATTTCAGGCGTGTATTCCCTCTGGGTAAAAAGTTTATGCCATTTATTGTCCAATGTAAGAATCGGAATTTTTTTGCCGATCAATGCCGGCTGAAATACTTCATCTGCCCTCGCCATTATCCTATACCTTTCTGCCTCTCATCCCTATCCTTCAAGGGAAACCAAATTATATGACAGTTTCATCAGACTGTCTGATAAATGCACATTTTCCACCCGGATATCTTTCGGCACATGCAAATCCACGTGCGCAAAATTCCAGATGCCTTTGATACCGTAAGATACAAGCTGTTCCGCCACCTCTACCGCACTGTTTTTCGGTATGGCAAGCACTGCGATATCGATGTCGTTCTCTCCCACAAACTGCTCCATCTCTCGCATCGGGCGCACCGCAATCCCACGAATCTGCATGCCGTGAAGCCTTGTATTACTATCAAATATTCCTTTAAAAATGAAACCCCGCCGCTCAAAATTCATATAATTGACGAGTGCCTGTCCCAGATGCCCCGCGCCTATAAGAATAAGATGGTGCTCCTTGTGCAGCCCTAATATCTTACCGATCTCATCATAAAGATATCCTACATTATATCCATAGCCCTGCTGACCAAATCCTCCGAAATTATTCAGATCCTGTCTGATCTGCGATGCAGTCACTCCCATGATATCACTCAGTTCCTGCGAGGAAACCCTCTCGATTCCCTCATCCTTCAGCTCACCCAAATATCGGAAATATCTCGGCAAACGGCTAATAACAGCCTGTGAAATCTCTTTCTCTTCCACCTTGCTGCCACCCCCTCTATTATAATATTCTAAGTATACAACCGTGTTAAAAAACTGTCAAACATTGACAGGCTGATCTTCAAAATGTAAACTGATTCTGTCATGGTTAAATCCAATCAGGCATCCATGCGTTATCATGATAACACCAGACTCTTATACCAGAGTTTAACATATTTAAGAAAGGCACTATATATTATGATACTTTCCGTCAGCAATATTGATAAATCATTCAATGAAGTTCCGATACTCAAGAACGTTTCTTTTCATATCGAAGACTACGATAAAACCGCCATTGTAGGCATCAACGGTGCGGGCAAAACCACGCTGCTGCGCATCATCATGGGCGAGCTGTCCGCCGACCAGGGCATTGTGACCGTATCCCGTGATAAGACGATTGGCTATCTGTCACAGCATGAATCCGTGTCCGGTGAAAATACGATCTATAATGAACTTCTGAGCGTTAAACAGGATATCATTGATCTGGAACATAAAATGCGCTCTGTAGAATTACAGATGAAATCTGCTTCCGGCGATGCTCTGCAGCGTCTTATGGAGCACTATGCCGATCTGACGCACGCTTTCGAGTCTGCCAACGGCTATTCCTATAAAAGCGAACTAACCGGCGTGCTGAAAGGCTTGGGCTTTGCCGAGGACGAATTTACGCGATCGGTCTCCACGCTTTCCGGCGGACAGAAAACCCGCGTCGCGCTTGGCAAACTGCTCCTTCTGAAACCGGATCTGATCATTCTCGATGAGCCGACAAACCATCTCGATATGTCTTCCATCACATGGCTGGAAACCTATCTGTTGAATTATAAAGGCGCTGTGATTATCGTGTCTCACGACCGGTATTTTCTGGATCGGATCGCCAATAAGATCATCGAGATCGACAACACGAAATCTACGGTCTTTGCCGGAAACTATTCGGATTATGCCGCCAAAAAGGAAATCCTGCGGACAGCACAGTACAACGCATACATGAAACAGCAGCAGGAAATCAAGCACCAGGAAGACGTAATTGAAAAACTGAAATCATTCAACCGGGAAAAGTCCATCCGCCGTGCGGAAAGCCGGGAGAAAATGCTCGATAAAATTGATGTGTTGGAGAAGCCAGTCGAGGTGCGCACTGACATGCATCTGAAACTGGAACCCAAGTTTGCCAGCGGTAATGACGTGCTCCATGTGGAAGACCTGTCAAAATCCTTTGACTCCCTCACCCTGTTTGAGCATCTTCATTTTGATATCAAAAAAGGCGAACATGTAGCAATCATCGGTGATAACGGCACCGGCAAGACCACGATTTTAAAATTAATCAATGAACTGGTCGCTCCCGATACCGGCGTAATACGTTTAGGCACCAATGTTGCAATCGGCTATTACGACCAGGAACATCACGTACTGCATATGGATAAAACACTTTTTGAAGAGATCTCGGACGATTATCCGACTCTCACCAACACTGAAATACGCAACACCCTCGCCGCCTTTCTTTTTACTGGCGAAGACGTGTTTAAGCAGATCAAGACTTTAAGCGGCGGCGAACGTGGACGCGTCTCCCTTGCAAAACTGATGTTGTCGGAAGCCAACTTCTTGATTCTGGATGAGCCGACAAACCACTTAGACATCATGTCCAAAGAGATTTTGGAAGATGCGCTGAATGCCTATACTGGCACGGTGCTCTATGTATCGCACGACCGTTACTTTATCAATAAGACTGCTACGAGAATCCTTGATCTGAATCGCAAGGTTCTGACGAACTATCTCGGCAATTATGAATATTATTTAGAGAAAAAGGATGAACAGCTTAAATTGATCGACAATGCACAACAGATACCCAGGGCATCCTCTCGTACCATACAGGGACTTTCTGCTATCTCCCCTGCTTCTTCCGGCGGAACCGCCCCGGATGCAGGATACGCCCCAGCAGATGCCAAAGACAGCAGGCAGGACTGGCTGGCACGTAAGGAACAGCAGGCTGCGCAGCGCAAGAAGGAAAATGAACTCAAAAAGTGCGAAGACCGCATCGAGCAGTTAGAGACACGCAACAGGGAAATCGATTCGCTCATGTCGTCACCGGAAATCTGTACCGATGTCGCCAGATTGCAGGAATTAAGCAAGGAACGCGAAGCCAACGACATCGAACTGACTGATTTGTATGAAAAATGGGAACTGCTCTCCGAGTGAGGACAGTCCCCGGCTTTTATCATAAATTGCCTTGTATCTTCGCAGTGAATGATCCAGGATACAGGGCATCTGCTTAAAAGTTAAGTATCATCATCCTATATCGCATCCAAAGTTGCCCGAATCGCTTTGATAAAATCTTCACTACTAAGAACCGTCACATCCTGCAGGGAAGTAATCAACGCCAGATCCTTGGTCATTCTGCCTTCCTCGATCGTCTGAATCGTCGCTTTCTCAAGTTTATCCGCAAAATCCATCAATTCCTGATTTTCGTCCAGTTCGCCGCGTTTCCGAAGCGCGCCCGTCCATGCAAAGATCGTCGCGACAGAGTTTGTGGAAGTCTCCTCTCCTTTTAAATGCTTATAATAATGCCTCTGTACGGTTCCGTGCGCCGCCTCATACTCATACACGCCACTGGGAGACACCAGCACGGAGGTCATCATGGCAAGAGAACCGAATGCGGACGATACCATGTCGCTCATCACGTCGCCGTCATAGTTCTTACAAGCCCAGATAAAGCCGCCCTTCCCCTTCATGACACGCGCCACGGCATCGTCGATCAGCGTATAGAAGTACTCGATACCCGCCGCTTCAAATTTCTCCTTGTACTCCGCATCATAGATTTCCTGGAAAATATCTTTGAAATTATGGTCGTATTTCTTGGAGATCGTGTCCTTAGTGGCAAACCACAAATCCTGCTTCGTATCCAACGCATAGTTGAAGCACGCTCTGGCAAAACTCGTAATCGATTCGTCCGTATTGTGGATACCTTGCAGGATTCCGGAACCCGTAAAATGATGTATCGTCTCCCGAATCTCGGTGCCGTCCTCCCCTGTAAAGACAAGCTCCGCTTTCCCGGCGCCTGGCACTTTGATCTCCGTATTCTTATAAACGTCCCCGTAAGCGTGACGCGCTAAGGTAATCGGCTTCTCCCAATTTCTGACGCAAGGCTCGATTCCTTTTACCACGATCGGCGCACGGAACACTGTTCCGTCGAGCGCCGCACGGATCGTACCGTTAGGACTTTTCCACATTTCTTTCAGGTTGTATTCTGTCATTCTGGCGGCATTCGGCGTGATGGTCGCGCATTTTACTGCCACCCCGTATTTTTTCGTCGCCTCTGCAGAATCTATTGTCACCTGGTCGTCCGTCTCGTTGCGGTGTTCTAATCCAAGATCGTAGTACTCTGTCTTAAGATCAATATAGGGCAGCAATAATTCGTCCTTGATCATTTTCCAGAGTATCCTCGTCATCTCATCTCCATCCATCTCCACAAGCGGCGTTGTCATCTTAATTTTTTCCATAGTCGGTATTGTACCTGCCTTTCTTTTTATCATTCTTTTGGCGCTTCTTCGCCATAAATCTCATACAGCCCGTTCTTCACCATATTGTCATAAGCATTTAACATATGTTTATTCGCGAGCTGCTGCGCCTTCTCGGCGTCGCCCGCTTTGATCGCTTCCATGATCTGTCTGTGTTCGTTGTTCGACGCTCGCCCTCTTGTGTTGGTGGAAAGCGTTTTCTGTCTGACGCGGAGTACATATTGATGATAGTCCTTCAATGTATGTTCCAGCATCTTAGAATCACACGCCTCATAGAGAATATCATGAAAGCGATTGTCCAGTTCCGCCATCT
>JAMPGN010000082.1 GCA_023663915.1 Eubacterium sp.
TCTGCTCAATCCTTATGTTATTTTAGAGATTCTTGAAAATTGATTTCCGTGACAAGATATAGTTGCGTATTGACAAAAAATTTAGTACACTAATTATGGATATTAATCAGTATTTCTACAAGATGTTGTGGTTATGATAATGGGAGGAAAGATAGATGGCACAAGTAGGCATTGTGATGGGCAGTGATTCCGATATGCCCGTTATGGCAAAAGCGGCTGACCTGTTGGAAGATTTAGGGATTTCTTATGAGATGTCGATCATTTCGGCGCACAGGGAGCCGGATGTGTTTTATGAGTATGCCAGAAGCGCGGAGAGCAGGGGATATAAGGTGATCATCGCGGGCGCAGGCAAAGCGGCGCATCTGCCGGGCATGTGCGCAGCTATTTTCCCGATGCCGGTCATCGGAGTCCCCATGAAGACTTCGGATCTGGGCGGCGTGGATTCCCTGTATTCGATCGTGCAGATGCCGTCGGGCATTCCGGTCGCCACGGTGGCGATTAACGGCGGTCAGAATGCGGGCATATTGGCTGCAAAGATCCTTGCCACATCCGATCCGGCATTATTGCAGAGATTAAAAGACTATACACAGAGCCTTAAGGAGAGTGTGCAGAAGAAAGATGCGAAACTCAAGGAAGTGGGATACAGGAATTATCTGGCGGATTAGCATTCAGTAATGGAAATGCTGGCGGTTGTTTCAAGATGGAGGAGATTATGGATTACAAGACAGCAGGCGTCGATATCGAAGCCGGTTATCAATCGGTAGAGCTGATGAAGAAGTATGTCAAAGAGACGATGCGGCCGGAAGTGCTGGGCGGACTCGGCGGATTTTCGGGAGCGTTTTCCTTAGCGAAGATCAAGAAGATGGAGAATCCGGTGCTTTTATCGGGCACGGATGGCGTGGGAACGAAGATTAAGCTGGCATTTCTTATGGATAAACATGATACGGTGGGAATCGACTGCGTGGCGATGTGTGTCAACGACGTGGTATGTGCGGGCGGCGAACCGTTATTTTTCCTTGATTACATAGCCTGCGGCAAGAATTATCCGGAGAAGATCGCGACGATCGTCGGCGGTGTGGCAAAAGGCTGTAAACAGGCGGGCGCGGCGCTGGTCGGCGGCGAGACGGCGGAGCATCCGGGATTGATGCCGGAGGATGAGTACGACCTTGCGGGATTTGCAGTGGGTGTGGTTGATGAGAAAGACCTAATTACCGGAGCGGATATTCAGGTGGGAGACACGCTGATCGGTATTGCATCATCGGGTCTGCACAGCAACGGTTTTTCGCTGGTGCGCAAGGTGTTTGAGATGACGAAGGAAGGCATGGATACCTATTATGAGGAGCTGGGAGCGACGCTCGGCGAGACGCTGCTTACTCCTACAAGAATTTATGTCAAGGCATTACAGGCGGTGAAGGGCGCAGGCGTGACGATCAAAGGATGCAGCCATATTACCGGCGGCGGATTTTATGAAAATATTCCGAGAATGCTGCCGGAAGGCGTGACGGCGGTCGTACATAAAGACAGTTATCCGGTTCCGCCGATCTTTCGATTGTTACAAAAGACAGGCAATCTGGAAGAAAAAATGATGTATAATACTTACAATATGGGACTTGGCATGGTACTTACGGTAGACGGCGCGGATGCCGATAAAACATTAGAAGCGCTTGAAGCGGCAGGCGAGAAGGCATATAAGGTCGGAGAAGTGATGGAAGGCAGCAGGGAAGTCATTTTGAAGTGATGGGCAGTGAACGATAGGTGGCAGACAGCAAAGGATAAATGATAAGAAATAAATGACAAGCGATAAACGGCAGAAAAGAGGTAGAAATGCTTAGAGTAGTGGTTTGCGTGTCCGGCGGCGGCACAAATTTACAGGCGGTCATCGATGGGGTACAGAAGGGTCTGATAACGAATGTGGAACTTGTCCGGGTGATCAGCAATAACAGGAATGCTTATGCACTGGAACGTGCAAAGAATGCCGGGATCGAAGCGATCTGCGTATCCCCCCGTGATTACGCGGACAGGGAGCAGTTCAACGAGGCGTTTGTGCGGGAAGTGGACGCGGCAGCTCCCGACTTGATTGTGCTGGCGGGATTTCTGGTGATGATTCCCACACAGTTGATCCGAAAGTACGAAAACCGCATTATCAATATCCATCCGTCGCTCATCCCCTCTTTCTGTGGCACGGGTTATTATGGATTGAAAGTACATGAAGCGGCTCTTGCAAGAGGCGTGAAAGTGACCGGTGCGACGGTGCATTTCGTGGATGAGGGAATGGATACCGGACCGATCATTATGCAGAAACCTGTGGCAGTGCGTGAAAACGATACGCCGGAGACATTACAGAGAAGAGTCATGGAGGAGGCGGAGTGGATTATCCTTCCATGGAGTCTTAACCTGATTGCTAACGGCAAGGTGACGGTGGAAAAAGGACAGGTTCGCGTGTCCGAGTAGGCGTAGGTGGAAGTGTCAATAAGAATGCATAAATAACAGGAAAGATGTCTGGACTGTTATGTACATAGCGAAAACATAACGAAAGGCGAGAGGTTTTCAGATGAAAGTATTGATAGTAGGAAGCGGCGGCAGGGAACATGCGATCGCGATGAGCGTGGCAAAAAGCGAGAAAGCCGATAAGATATACTGTGCACCGGGCAATGCGGGTATCGGGCAGATCGCGGAATGCGTTCCGATCGGAGCAATGGAATTTGACAAGATCGTTGCTTTTGCCAGGGAAAAGGAGATCGATCTGACGATCGTCGGCATGGATGACCCGTTGGTAGGCGGACTGGTGGACGAGATGGAGCATGCGGGACTGCGTGTTTTCGGACCGCGGAAAAACGCGGCGATCCTGGAGGGCAGCAAGGCTTTTTCCAAGGATCTGATGAAAAAGTACCATATCCCCACGGCGGCATACGAGAATTTTGACGATCCGAAGAGTGCACTGGCATATCTGGAGAAGGCGAAGATGCCGGTCGTGCTCAAGGCGGATGGGCTTGCCTTAGGCAAAGGCGTGCTGATCTGCCAGACGCTTGAGGAAGCAAAAGAGGGCGTAAAAACAATCATGGAAGATAAAAAGTTCGGCTCGGCAGGAAACCGCATGGTTATTGAAGAGTTTATGACGGGGCGCGAAGTGTCTGTACTCTCTTTTGTGGACGGAAAGACGATCCGGATCATGTCTTCCGCGCAGGACCACAAGAGGGCGCAGGACGGCGACCAGGGGCTTAATACGGGCGGAATGGGTACGTTTTCGCCGAGTCCCTTTTATACGGATGAAGTGGATGAATTCTGCCGCAAGTACATCTATCAGGCGACGGTGGATGCTATGGCGGCAGAGGGAAGACCTTTTAAGGGCGTGATTTTCTTTGGATTGATGCTGACGCCGGAAGGACCGCGTGTGTTGGAGTACAACGCCAGATTCGGTGATCCGGAAGCACAGGTCGTTCTTCCACGTATGCAAAATGACATGATCGATGTCGTGGAGGCGTGTATCGACGGTACGCTCGATCAGATTGATTTGCAGTTCGAGGATAACGCGGCGGTCTGTGTTGTTCTGGCGTCGGAGGGATATCCGGTGTCCTATGATAAGGGGCTGCCGATCAAAGGACTGGAAAATTTTGAGGAGAAAGAAGGTTATTATTGTTTCCACGCCGGCACGAAGCAGACGGAGGAGGGAATCGTCACAAACGGCGGGCGCGTCCTGGGGATTACGGCAAAGGGAGCCGATTTAAAAGAGGCAAGAGCCAACGCTTACAAGGCAACGGAGTGGATCACTTTCGATAATAAGTATATGAGGAATGATATCGGTAAGGCAATCGATGAAGCGTAAGATAATGTTTGTGTATAAGGCGAAGAAGGGAGCGGTTTGTTGTGAGCAGCAGGGAAGAGAAAACCGAGAATCTTAAGAGAAGTCTGTTGGATATTAACAATTATAACAGACCTATGATCTGCCAGGAATGCGGGGGTGTTTTTGTCTTCAAAGGTGTCGGAGAGTACAAGTGCGAGGATTGCGGTGCAGTGGAATATGATGATTACGGCAAGGCGCGCAATTATCTGGAGAAACACACAGGAGCGACAGCAGCCCAGGTCTCTGAGGCGACGGGTGTATCGCAGAAGTCGATCAGGGAGATGCTCAAGGAAGACCGGTTGGAGATCGCACCCAATTCCAATGCTTTTCTGACCTGTGAGATCTGTGGGAAACCGATTCGGTCCGGCAGATACTGCAGCAGATGCGAGTCGGCTTACCACAAGGAGATCGAGGAGAAGGCAAGGGCAGCAAGAAATATCAATCTTTCCGGTTTTGGTGCAGAGAAAAGTGTGGGTGAAGAAGGAGCAAAACGTTTCACAAGAGAACGATAGAAAAGACGCAGCAGAACAGGGACAAGAGCGCAATAAAAGGGTATCACAAAGAAGTACAAGGGAGAAAAAATATGGTACAGAAGAACAGAAATACGGCATCAGGGAAAAGACGTTTCCTGTTGAGAATGGCAACGGCGGTCAGCGTAATGTCCGTGCTGTGGTGCAGTTCATTTGTCAGTATGGCGGATGCAGAAGGAACGGTCAAGGTAGCGTCTGCTAAGATACGGCAATCGGCAGATCCTAACAGTACGGTGGTGGGAAGCACTTCACAGGGGAAGACGGTCACGATCAAGAGTCAGGCGACGGACGCTTCGGGAACGTCATGGTACGAGGTATATATTGAGGGAGGTTCGACCGGATATATCCGTGCGGATCTGGTTGACAAGACCGGAGACGGTGAGATACCCCAGTCGTCGGGTGGTGCAGGTACCCAGAGTGACGCGGCACAGACGGATTCTGATGCAGGTAATAACGCGTCGGGGGCGGGTGTTGCGGCGGAGAATGCCATGGATGCGCAATATGCAACGGTATCCGTCAATTCCAAGGTACGGTCGGCGCCATCGACAAACGATACGGTTGTGCAGAGCATTACCGAAGGAACGCAGGTGGTCGTGAGCGGGCAGTCTACAGGCAGCAGTGACGGAAAAGTGTGGTATTATGTCACTTTTACCGGAACAGATGGCGGAGAAAAGACAGGATATATCCGTTCAGACCTGCTTTCGCTTGGAGATATGGTACCCATGCCGGAGGAGACGCCGGTGGTAGAACCGGAAGTGCCTGCAGAGCCGGAAGTGCCCGTGCATAACGACTATGAACTGGTTTATAAAGATGCGGAGGGCGCATGGTATCTGATCGACAATACAACGGGCGGCGAGTATTCGGATGAGTACCAGCTCAGTCAGCTTCTGAATGCGGGGCAGAGCCAGAGCGATGAGGCAGCCGAGGATGCCAAGACCCTGGTGAAACAGCGTATTGCCATTGTGGCGCTGATTGTTCTTGCGGTGATCCTGATCATTGTAGTAATCATTATGGCGGTTAAGCTTAGAGATGCATATTATGAAGATTACGAGGATGAGGAAGAAGAGGAAGAGGACGAAGAAGAGGAGGAAGTTCCGGTAAAGCGCAGGCGGCGTGATGAGGAGGAGGAAGTCCCCGCAAGACGCAGAGGTCGTGACGAGGAGGAAGAAGAAGCTCCGGTAAGGCGCAGACGCCGTGAGGTGGAAGAAGAGGCTGACGCAGGGCGCAGACGGCGCACGGGGGAGGAAGAGAACACTCCGAAACGCAGACGCCAAGTGGAAGAGGAGGCGCCAAAACCTGTGGCAAGCGCTTCAGCGAAACGTAAGGCGAAGAACTTCCTGCTGGATGACGATGAATTTGAGTTTGAATTTTTAACGATGGATGATAAGAAATAACAGTAATCAGAAAGAAGTTACGGGAACGGTAAGAAAATGCTTATAGAGATAGATTTTAACAGTGATGAAGCAATCTATATGCAGTTGAGGAATCAGATCATCCTCGGAATTGCCACTTCGCAGTTCCAGGAAGGTGATATGCTTCCGTCTGTCAGGCAGCTTGCGGAGACGATCGGTATCAACATGCACACAGTCAATAAGGCGTATACCGTATTAAAGCAGGAAGGATATGTCAAAGTAGATCGCAGGAAAGGCGCGATGATTGCGATTGATATTGACAGGATGCAGGCGCTTGAGGAAGTGCGCGGGGAATTACAGGTGACATTGGCGAAAGCAAGCTGTAAGAATATTTCGAGAGAAGAAGTGCATGCTCTTATAGATGAGATTTATGAAGACTATGGGAAAGGAATGGATTATTGATGCAGCCACAATTTACGGATAAAGCGAAAGCGGCATTGATCCTGGCGGAGAGAGCTGCCAGAAGTTTAAGGCAGAGCTATGTGGGCAGCGAACATATTCTTCTGGGTCTTCTGCGGGAGAATACGGGGGTTGCAGCCACGGTTTTGATGAATAACGGTGTGGACGTCGTGCAGCTAAAGGAGATGATCAAAGATCTGATCGCGCCGGACAGTTCTGTTCTGATTGCAGAGAGAGACGGGTATTCTCCGCGTGCACAGAGTATTCTGGAAGAGGCGCACAGACAGGCGGAGCGTTTTCACAGCGATAAGACGGGAACGGAACACATCTTGTTAGCGCTCCTCAAAGAGGGGGAAAACGTAGCGGTCAGACTGCTTAACACGATGGGAATCTCTGTACAGAAGCTCTATGTGGACGTGCTTGTTGCAATGGGTGAGGACAGTGCACTTTACAAAGAAGATTTAGGGAAAAGACAGAGCAGGCGCAGGGGTGGAACTGCCACATTAGATCAGTACAGCCGTGATTTAACAGCGCTTGCAAGAGAAGGAAAGCTCGATCCGGTGATAGGCAGGGAAGAAGAGATTACAAGAGTCATACAGATCTTGAGTAGACGGACGAAGAATAATCCTTGTCTGATTGGCGAACCGGGGGTAGGCAAGACAGCCGTAGTGGAAGGCCTTGCGGCCAGGATTGTTACGGGTGATGTGCCTTTTACCGTGCAGAATAAGAGGGTGCTGACACTGGATCTGTCCGGCATGGTGGCGGGCAGTAAATACCGGGGTGAGTTTGAGGAGAGAATCAAAAAAGTCATCCGGGAAGTGATCGAGGATGGGAATGTCGTTCTTTTTCTGGATGAGATGCATACGATCATCGGCGCAGGCGGTGCGGAGGGCGCGATCGACGCGTCCAATATATTGAAACCCTCGCTTGCGCGGGGCGAGATACAGTTGATCGGCGCGACCACGATCGCGGAATACCGCAAATATGTGGAGAAAGATGCCGCACTTGAGAGGAGGTTTCAGCCCGTGACGGTGGAAGAACCCACTGTGGAAGAGGCGGAGAATATACTCAAGGGCATTGTAGAAAAATATGAGGATCACCATCGTGTCACGATTACCGATGAGGCGATCAGCGCGGCGGTGGCGCTTTCCAACCGCTATATCAATGACAGGAATCTGCCGGATAAGGCGATCGACCTTATCGATGAAGCGGCTGCAGCAGTGCGGTTAAATGTGGTCAGCCAGCCCGATAAACTTCGGGCATTGGCGGATGAGATCAAGAAGATCGATCTGCAGATCGAGCGTTCCATCCGTATGGAGGCTTTTACGCAGGCGGCGGAGCTGAAGAAAAAACAGAATGAGTGCATTAAGAAATACGAGCGCATCATCAAGCGCATGGAGAAAGAGGAAGAAAAGCGAAATTATGTAGTCGGAGAGAACGAGATTGCGGAAGTGGTGGCTCTCTGGACGAAAATTCCGGTCAAGAAACTGGCGGAGAAGGAGAGCGAGAGGCTGCTGCGGTTAGAGTCCATTCTCCACAAGAGGGTGATTGGGCAAGAGGAGGCGGTTTCCGCCGTCTCCAAGGCGATGCGTAGAGGCAGAGTCGGATTGCAGGACCCCAACCGTCCGATTGGTTCCTTCCTTTTCCTTGGACCTACCGGCGTGGGGAAGACGGAGTTAAGCAAGGCATTGGCGGAGGCGATGTTTGGTTCGGAGAATGCGCTGATCCGTGTGGATATGTCGGAATATATGGAAGGACATTCGGTGTCCAAGATGATCGGATCGCCGCCGGGATATGTGGGATTTGAGGAGGGCGGTCAGTTGTCGGAGAAAGTGCGCAGAAACCCTTATTCGGTTGTGCTTTTTGACGAGATCGAGAAAGCGCATCCTGATGTGTTTAACGTGCTTTTGCAGGTGCTCGACGACGGACATATCACTGACTCCAAAGGAAGAAAAGTCAGCTTCAAGAATACGATACTGATTATGACCTCGAATGCGGGGGCGCAGAGGATTATCGAGCCGAAGAATTTAGGATTTGGCGCACAGACCACGGAACAGCAGGATTATGATAAGATGAAATCGAATGTGATGGAAGAGGTGAAACGGCTTTTTAAACCGGAGTTCCTCAACCGTATTGACGAGATCATGGTATTCCATCCACTAAATAAAGAAGATATGAAACGAATCGTCACTCTGCTCTCCAGGAATCTGATTAAACGCTGCAAGGAGCAGATGGAGATAGACTTGACGATCACGCCGTCGGTCAAGGAATGGCTGATCGAGAAGCACATGGATGTAAAGATGGGGGCAAGACCCATGAAAAGGGCGATTCAGTCGGAGATCGAGGATGCGCTGGCGGAGGAGATACTTCACGGCAATATCAAGCGGGGAGACGCCGTGTCGGCGGGGCTTAAGAATAAGAAATTAGTATTTACAGTACGCGATGAGAAAGAATAACATAGACGTAGGAGGAGAATATCATGGCTGTAGTAGAGGAATTAGTGCGGACCGAGGAAAGCGGTGCGATCAGTTTCGGCAATTATAAACTGTCCGCCAAAGCGAAAGTAGAGGATTATGAGCACGGCGGGGACTTGTATAAGGTCAAAACTTACAAGGAACTGACCAAATTAGAGAAAAACGGAATGTTTGCGTATGAATCACAGCCCGGAACAAGCGTGACCAATTTCAATGAGACGGAAGACGGCGTCGCCTTCACGGTGGAGGCGGATGAGGATGCCCAGATTACTGTAGGATTGGAAGAGGATACGGAGTACAGCGTTACCGTGGACAATGTAAACATTGGCAGTATGAAGACGAACTTAAGCGGAAAGTTAAGCATCAGCATCGAGTTAGCAAATGCCGGAGAGATCGCGGTTAAGATCGCAAAGAATGGCTAAGGGTAAGACCGGGACGGTATTTTATTGTCAGAACTGCGGATATGAGTCAGCCAAATGGATGGGACAGTGCCCCGGTTGTAAAGAGTGGAATCGTATGGTGGAAGAGAAGGTGCACACGGGGACGGGCAGCGGCCGCAAAATGGTCGGCGGAGCGCATACAGCCCGTGCCGTGAAACCTTCCAGCCTGTCAGAGGTAAGTATACAGGAAGAGATGCGTATGCGGACGCATATGGCAGAACTGGACAGAGTGCTGGGCGGCGGTATCGTGCCCGGCTCTTTGACGTTGGTCGGCGGTGATCCGGGCATCGGCAAGTCCACATTGCTCTTGCAGGTGTGCAGGCATATGGCGGCGGATGGGCGCAAGGTGTTGTACATATCCGGTGAGGAATCGCTTCGTCAGATCAAGCTTCGTGCTAACCGGCTGGGCGACTTTACGGAGAATCTGCTTCTGCTCTGTGAGACCAGTCTTGAGACTGTGGAAAGTACAATCAGGAGTGTGATGCCGGATATCACGATCATCGACTCGATCCAGACGATGTATCACGAGGAGATCTCCGCTGCTCCGGGGAGTGTGTCGCAGGTGCGGGAATCCACGAATGTCCTTCTGCAGATCGCCAAGGGTCTGAATGTCTCGATTTTTATCGTGGGGCATGTTACAAAGGAGGGAACGGTGGCAGGACCGAGAGTGTTAGAACACATGGTGGATACCGTGCTCTATTTCGAGGGAGACAGACATGCCTCTTACCGGATTCTTAGGGGAGTCAAGAATCGTTTCGGTTCTACCAATGAAATCGGGGTTTTTGAAATGAAGGAAGAAGGACTTGTCGAGGTCAAAAATCCTTCGGAATTTATGTTAAACGGCAAGCCGGAGGGCGCGAGCGGCTCGATCGTCTCCTGTTCCATGGAAGGCACAAGACCGATTCTTCTGGAGATTCAGGCGCTTGTGTGTCACAGCAATTTCGGCATTCCGAGAAGACAGGCGATCGGGACGGATTTCAACCGGGTAAATCTGTTGATGGCGGTGCTGGAAAAAAGACTGGGCGTGCAGATGTCCGACTGTGATGCCTATGTGAACTTGGCGGGCGGTATGCGCATTGTGGAGCCGGCGATCGATTTAGGAATAGCGATGGCGGTCGTGTCCAGCTTCAAAAACCGGGTGATTGACGATAAGACGATCGCTTTCGGGGAGATCGGGTTAAGCGGAGAGGTGAGAGGCGTGTCCATGGCACAGCAGAGAGTGTCGGAGGCAGCCAAGCTGGGTTTTACGACCTGTATTCTGCCGGAGGCGTGTAAAAGCCAGATCAAGGCGGTGGAAGACATTCGGCTGGTCGGAGTCAAGACGGTGCGGGACGCGATCGATCTGATCTGAAAATCTGTCTTAAATATGACAAAATTGTAACAAAACTTTAAACAAATTTAATATTTTACGCTTTTGATATATTCAAATAAGAATTTATGTGATAGAATATTCAAGATATGGTGCTATGTATGTGCCGATGTATACAGGGTCTTAGGGGATAATCGCGGGGTGGATGAGGGTACGCCCCGATAGAGGAGTTACTTATGGACAAGCAGATACAGGAGTCACAGGAAGATAAGAATGCTTCGGAGAAATCCGGCGCAAAGCGTAAGCTGGTCAAGAATATTCCATTGCTGATTGTGGAGATATGTGTACTTGTTCTCGCGGTCGGCATTCTGTATGTAGTAGTCACAGCCACCGACGAGGTGGAACGGAAGAAGATCGACAAAGAGAAAATTACGATCAATGAAGAAGTGGCGGAAGTTGTCAAAGAAGAAGTGGAAAAGAACGAGGTCAAGGGATACCGCAATATCGCACTGTTTGGCGTGGACGCAAGAGACGGCGAGCTGGGCAGGGGAACGCGGAGCGATTCGATTATTATCGCAAGCATCAATCAGGATACACAGGAGATCAAATTAGTTTCGGTCTTTCGCGATACTTACTTAAATCTTGGGAATGACTCTTACAATAAGTGCAATGCCGCCTATGCGCAGGGCGGACCGGAACAGGCAATCAGTATGCTGAATGCCAATCTGGATCTCGATATCACCGATTATGTGACAGTTGGTTTCGGCGGACTGATCGATGCGGTGGATGCTCTAGGCGGTGTTGAGATCGAGGTTACTGACGCGGAAATATCCCATCTGAATAATTACCAGTTGACTATGTCCGAGGAATTAGGGGTAGACTATATACCGGTAGAGGAGAGCGGGAAACAGTTGTTGAACGGGATGCAGGCTACCGCGTACTGCAGGATACGCTATACGAAAGGTGATGATTTCAAGCGTGCCGAGCGGCAGAGAAATGTGCTGACGGCAATGATGGAGAAGGCAAAAACCGTCTCGGTAAGTTCGCTGACTAATATGGTCAATGCAATTCTGCCCGAAGTGGAAACTTCGCTGGGAGTCAATGAGATCCTCAGCGTGCTTGGCAGTGTGGCGGGGTATGACGTGGTCGCCAGCGACGGTTTTCCGTTTGAGAACCATAGGAGGGGAGCCAGTGTTGGCAGCAAGGGAAGCTGTGTGATCCCGGATGATTTGGAAGAGAATGTAATAGAACTTCACGAGCTTTTGTATCCGGGAACTGCTTACAAACCGTCCAGACAGGTCGCAAGCATCAGTGATGAGATCGAAATATTGACAGACGAATATAATTAATAGAATGAGCTACAGGATGACTATCATGAGGACTGTAATGTAACGATAGCAGATAAAGCAGCAGCTGGGGATGCCTCGGCTGCTGTTTCCAAATTTATACAAATACGTGCAGCTTATTTTTAGTAATGAGCCGGCTATATAGGCTGGAATCATGGAGGTTAATCGTTAATAATGAAGAAATTACTGGTCTATCTGAAAGATTATAAGAAAGAGACGGTTCTCGCCCCGCTCTTCAAAATGCTGGAGGCGACTTTTGAACTGTTTGTGCCGCTTGTCATGGCGGCGATCATCGATCACGGCATCGGGGGCGGCGATACGCCCTATGTACTGCGTATGGGCGCGGCGCTCGTCGCGTTGGGCGTGATCGGGCTTGTCTGCTCGATCACGGCGCAGTACTATGCGGCGAAAGCGGCAGTCGGGTTTTCGACTAAGTTAAAACATTTCCTTTTTGAGCATATTCAGGGGCTTTCTTTTACGGAGATTGATACGCTCGGCACTTCCACCATGATTACGCGCATGACATCCGATGTCAATCAGGTGCAGAACGGGGTAAACATGGTTTTGCGGCTTTTCCTGCGGTCGCCCTTTATCGTCTTCGGGGCTATGGTCATGGCGTTTACGATCGATGTGAAAGCGGCGCTTATTTTTGCGGTGACGATTCCGCTTCTGTCAGTCGTAGTGTTCGGAATCATGATGCTGACCATGCCGTTATATAAGAAGGTTCAGGCGGGATTGGACAGTGTTCTTGGCGCAACGCGTGAAAACCTTACGGGTGTGAGGGTGATCCGTGCCTTCAACAAGGAGCAGGAAGAGATTGAGGCATTTGAAGAAAAAAACAGCACACTGGCGCATATGCAGCTCTTTGTCGGGAAATTATCTGCATTGACTAATCCGGTCACATATATTATTATCAACGCGGCTACTATCATTCTGCTCTACACAGGGGCAGTGCGCGTGGATGAGGGAACGATCACACAGGGCGAGGTAGTGGCGTTAGTCAATTATATGTCGCAGATCTTGATCGAGCTGGTCAAATTGGCGAATCTGATTATCACGATCACGAAAGCGCTCGCCTGTGCGAACCGTATCGAGAATGTGTTTGAGATTCATTCGACTATGGAGTGGGGGCAGAAAGTGTCTGAAGGCAGCCGCACAGACGAAACAGCGGAGCGGACGCGTGGCAAAAAGGCAGTTTTGCCATCCACATCCGATTATGCAGTAGACTTCGACCATGTACACCTGTCCTATGCGGGCGCAGGCGCGGAGTCGCTGACGGATATTGATTTTCATGTGAAGAAAGGTCAGACGATCGGCATCATCGGCGGGACCGGTTCGGGAAAATCTTCGCTGGTGCATATGATTCCGCGATTCTATGATGCAACCAAAGGCAGTGTGCGGATCGATGGACGTTTGGTACAGGAATATTCCATGGAAGAATTGCGACAGAAAGTCGGTATCGTTCCCCAGAAGGCGGTGCTTTTCCAAGGAACGATTCGGGAAAACTTACAGTGGGGCAAGAAGGATGCTGCAGACGAAGAATTATGGCAGGCAATAGAGACCGCACAGGCGAAGGAATTTGTGGAACAGAAGGATGGTAGACTGGATTTTCATGTGGCACAGACAGGTAGAAATCTGTCCGGCGGTCAGAGACAGCGTTTAACGATCGCGCGGGCACTCGTGGGAAAACCGGAAATACTCATATTAGATGACAGTGCGTCGGCGCTTGATTATGCGACGGATGCGTCACTGAGGCAGGCAATACGGAATATGGAAGGTGATATGACGGTCTTTATCGTATCCCAGAGAGCTTCGTCCATCCGCTATGCCGATCAGATCATCGTTCTCGACGACGGGGAGATGGCGGATATCGGCACGCACGACGAACTTCTCAAACGGTGCAGCGTATACCAGGAAATCTATTATTCACAATATCCGAAAGCGCAGGAGGTGTAGTTATGAACAGACAGGAGAACCGGAGCGGTCAAAAAGCAACGATAGTAAAAGTACTGCACTATATCAGAAAATATTGGATTTACCTTGCATTATCGATTGTGATGGCGGCGATAACCGTAACGCTCACGCTGTATCTGCCAATATTGACCGGTAGAGTCATTGATTTGATTATCGATAAAGGGCTGGTAGACTTTGCAGGCATTTTTGTCATTTTGAAAAGAATGGCGGTGGTGATCGCAATCACCGCCGCCGCGCAGTGGATTATGAATGTCTGCAATAATAAGATGACTTACCGCATCGTACAAGATATCCGGAACGAGGCTTTTCGCCGGATTGAGATATTACCCCTCAAGTATATTGACGGTCATTCTTACGGCGAGGTGGTCAGCCGTGTGATCGCGGATGTGGATCAGTTCGCGGATGGTCTGTTGATGGGGTTCACACAGTTTTTTACGGGAGTGATCACGATACTCGGTACGCTTGGTTTTATGCTGAGCGTCAATGTGGGAATCACGGGCGTTGTGGTGCTCATTACGCCGCTGTCGTTTCTTGTGGCGGCTTTTATTGCCAAAAAGACTTACACGATGTTTCAGGTACAGTCAGAGACGAGAGGGGAACAGACTGCGCTGATCGAAGAGATGATCGGGAATCAGAAAGTCGTGCAGGCTTTTTCCCATGAGGATGAGGCACTTAAGGAGTTTGACGAAATCAACGAAAGGCTGGGAAAGTGCTCTTTGAAGGCGATTTTCTACTCTTCCATAACCAATCCGTCTACGAGGTTTGTCAACAACCTGGTGTATGCGGGCGTTGCCGTGACGGGCGCCGTTTTCGCCATACGGGGCGGCATCAGTGTCGGGCAGTTGTCCTGCTTTCTGACCTATGCAAACCAGTATACGAAGCCTTTTAACGAGATATCGGGCGTGGTCACGGAATTACAGAATGCACTTGCCTGCGCCGCGAGAATTTTTGCACTGATCGAGGAAGAACCGCAGATTCCAGAGCGCGAGCATGCCATTGACTTGGGAACGGTGGAGGGAAGGGTCGATCTGGAACATGTGGACTTTTCCTATGTGCCCGAAAAGGAACTGATTACGGATTTCAATCTCTCGGTGAAGGCGGGACAGAGGGTGGCGATCGTCGGGCCGACAGGATGCGGCAAGACGACGGTCATCAATCTGCTCATGCGCTTCTACGATGTGCAGTCCGGCAGGATCTGCGTGGATGGTGCAGATATCCGTGATGTGACGCGAAGCAGCCTACGTGATAATTACGGCATGGTGCTGCAGGAGACGTGGCTAAAGGCGGGGACAATCCGGGATAATATCGTGATGGGGAAACCGGAAGCCACCGAGGAGGAGATCGTTGCGGCGGCGAAAGCGTCCCATGCTCACAGTTTTATCAAGCGATTGCCGAAGGGCTATGATACGGTGATTGGTGAGGACGGCGGGAATCTTTCGCAGGGACAGAAGCAGTTATTGTGCATCGCGCGTGTCATGCTGTGCCTGCCGCCGATGCTAATATTGGACGAGGCGACTTCCTCCATCGATACGAGAACGGAAATTAAGATTCAGCAGGCGTTTGCCACGATGATGAAGGGGAGAACGAGTTTTATCGTGGCGCACAGACTGTCCACGATCCGCGAGGCGGATGTGATTCTTGTCATGAAGGACGGGAATATCATCGAGCAGGGAAATCATGAGACATTGCTTAGACAGAACGGGTTCTATGCGACGTTGTATAATAGCCAGTTTGCGGGATGAGAATGTGGGTATCATCTTGCATCGGGAAACGATTTGTAATATAGAGCATCTTCGTTGTAATCCATGTATGAGGAGGTGATGTCTGCAATCACGCCGTTTTCCCAGGTAAAAGTCAGATAGCAGTAGACTACCGTATGTGAGCGCAGATAATCCTCGGAGCAGAGGAAGTCTAAGAGAGCGGTTTTCTCGATTTCATTTTCTTTGCAGAAGGCATCGGGGTCAATCGGCTGTCCGTCGATGAAAAAAGTAGGCAGCAGGGTAGCAACGGCTGAGTCAAAAGGGATTTCGCCGGTGGGAATCATCTGGTAATCCTCGCCTTCAACAGAGGTAAATATTTTATATTCGCCGTAAGCGGCAAGAAAAGTTTCGGGGGTGTCACCTAAAGATACCCCCTTGTCTGTTGTATTGGTTTCCACATTTAATTCGTAATCAACGGCAGTGAGTAAAGGGGTACTCTTGCCACATCCCGACAGGAAATTCAGGGTCAGGACAAGGACGGTCAGCAGTGTGACAGCTTTTTTCATGTTGTAAGCCTCCTGTCTCAAAAATAGTAATTGCAGGACAGATTTCCAAACGGCATGGCAGCCGGAAACGTCTCTGCACCTCTGTGCAAAAAAAGAAAACGGAAAACCCGTGAGCTGAGACTCACGGGCTTATGACAGGGGCAGTAGGAATCGAACCCACATCGATGGTTTTGGAGACCACTGTTCTAC
>JAMPGN010000083.1 GCA_023663915.1 Eubacterium sp.
CGATCTTCATCGGGATATGTTTGGTATTGAAAACGATACAATGCTCGTTATAGTACACATAGGGGGAATACTGGAATCCCCACTTACTCCCGTTGATTGTCACGGGTATAATTCTGTGATTTTGTCTTGCAGGGTGGTTCACGCGCCCCGCATACCCTACATTTTCGATACACAACAAACACTTCGGATATCCGCTTTGCTTCGCATTCTTCGCCGCAGCGATCGCTTTCGGGTCCTTCTCCGGCTTCGACAGATTGATCGTGATATCTAGGTTGCCGTATTTCGTCTCTGCCACCCATTTCTGGTCTTTCTTGATGCGGTATCTTCTGATATAGTCCGTGTCCTGGCTGAGCTTGTAGAAATAATCCGTGGCTTCCCTAGGGTCATTCTTATACTTCGCCTCAAAGACGGAGATCACCTCGCTCGGTCTCGGCACAAGCAGACTCATGATCTTTGTGTCAAACAAATCTCTGTAGACGATGCTATTTTCCGTCATGATCCCTTTCTCATAAGCGTAATCTATCATAGCGGAAAGTACGCTTTCCAATTCTTCCTCTTTCATTGTGACATCTATGTCACTTTCTTCCAGCTCGTCCAGCTCAAAAAGTTCCAGCAATCTATTCGTCGTGTAAATCTTATCTGCCTCTGTGATTAATCCAGTCTGCAGACCGTACTGCACTAATTTCTTAATGTTCTCTTGAATCATGTCCTCTCCTTCCTCCAGCTTTTCAACTTTTCTCTAAATTCTATAAGCCCCTCTAATCAAAGTCTGCTCGGCCCATCACCAATCTCTACCACATAGAAATTAGCCTCCTTGCCGACACGTTCTCTGTACGCCGCTCCGACTTTCTCCTTGAAGGTATCAAGCGCCTCATCGCGCACGATGCTGACCGTGCAGCCGCCGAAACCGCCGCCCGTGATACGGGAGCCGATCACACCCTCGATCTTCCACGCTTCCTCAACTAACACGTCGATCTCCTCACAAGAAACCTCATAATCGTCTCTCAAAGACACATGCGACGCATTCATCAACTCTCCGAACAATTTCAGATCGTTGTTTTTCAATGCTTCCACCGCGCGGATCGTCCTCTGATTCTCATACACCGCGTGTTTCGCTCTCTTGATGCACACTTCGTCTTTGATGATGGACTTATTCTCCTCAAACTGCTCCTCGCTCAGATCACCCAGCCCCTTGATATTTACAACCGTCTGCAACGCCGCCAGTGCCTTCTCGCTCTCGCGCCTTCTCTCATTGTATGCGGAATTGACGAGAGAATGTTTTACATTGCTGTTCGTCAAAACAATCTTTGCGCCATCCAGTACAAGCGGCGCATATTCGTAGGACAGATCCGCCGTATCCAAGAAAATGGCATGGTCTTTCTTACCCATCGCAGATGCAAACTGATCCATGATACCGCAATTCATGCCGTTGAAATTATTCTCGGAATACTGCCCAATCTTCGCCAAATCAACGTTCGTCACGTCAAATCCATACAAGTCTCTCAGGAAATAACCCGTCACCACTTCCAAAGATGCAGAAGAAGACAAGCCGGAACCGTTGGGAATGTTCCCGTTCAACACGATATCCAAACCATAATCCATCACCATACCTCTACCTGCAAAAGCCCACATAACGCCCTTCAGGTAATTCGTCCAGCCAGCCTTGTCCGACGGTGTCAGATCCTCCAGACTGCTCTCGATCACGCCAAAATTCTCAAAATTCATCGAGTAAAAGTTTAGTTTCCTGTCCTTTCTTTTGCGGACTGCGGCATATGTGCCAATCGTCAACGCACAGGGGAAAACATGTCCACCGTTATAATCCGTATGCTCGCCGATCAGGTTCACTCGCCCCGGTGCAAAATAGACATTTACGCCCTGTGCATCTCCGTAGAGTTCCTCAAATTTCCTCAATACAATTTCTTTCATACCCCATTCTCCTTTTTGATTTAACTTTACTTTTGTTATCATATTAGAAAAAACATTCTTCTGAAATATCCCTTTGTTATATAAATCTGTCAAAATGTTGTCAAACGCTTTCGCTTAAACTATTGATTTGATTGATGAAATCTTCCACTTGCTTTAAATGTTCCTTATTCCGCCGCGTCTCGCCTTTCTGCATCTCCCTGCGGTATGCCGTGGGCGACATCCTTTTCATCTGTTTAAATGCCTTGGTAAACACTAACGGATCATGGTATCCACACGAGAGTGCTATGCTCTCTACCGGCAGCGCGGTAAGCTGCAAAAGTTCCGTCGCTTTCGTGATGCGAAAAGTCATCAAAAACTGCTGTGGTGACATACCCATGGAATTTTGAAAAAGCGTATAGAGGTAACTACGGTTGATACAAACATAATTTGCCACATCCGTCACCTTGATCGGATTGCAATAGTTGCTCTGGATAAAAGAAACAGCCTTGCGCACATACGTGTTGGCTCTGTCCACCTCATTCTTCTCCGCAACTCTGCTCCCCTCCGCAATGATGGACAGAAACACGCCCAACTGTCCGTTACGGCGCAGATCATTAGACAATCCAAAGGTATTGTGTTCCATCATATCCTTCACAATCTGATACAGTTCCTCCGATGCATCCGACCGAAAAACCGGCTGCCTGACAGACAACCCAATATTGCTGATATACTCCGCCGCCTGCGTGCCGCTGAATCCCACCCACACATAGGTCCACGGATCGTTTTCATCCGCCTGATAGAACGCCAGTTCGTCCGGTGTAATGAGAAACCCATACCCCGCTTCCAACGGATACTCCTTGCCGCCGATGGAAAATCTTCCTTTGCCGCTCAATATATAGTGTATTAGATAATGTGGTTTTAATGCCGGTCCGAAACTATGCAACCCTTCCGTCCGCGAGAGTCCGCAGCAATTTAAATACAGGCTGCCCGTCTGTTCGCCGGCAAATTCCAATTTATATGCTTTTTCCATTTACTGTCCATCTGCTTTCTACTGCATTTGTGCCTGTAACTCTCTGCGCCACAGCATCGTTTCATTTTTGCAGGCATCATAATCAAAACGCCCCATCGTCTCCGCTACAGCCTGCATATGTTCCACAGAGCTATCCGCAAGATCGTACTCCTCCAACTCAGCAATGATTTCTTCCGCGCGGATGGAATCATACATATTCACACTGTCAAACAACTCTCCCAACAATTGAAGCAGCACACTGTCATCGACAGGCTTTTTCTCCCTTGTATCTTCCTTCACGGTATGGTATGGCATGATGACATGGTATAACGCCCGATACATGGATAACAATGCCGGCGTCCTCGCGATGATCGGCTCCCATTCTCCGTTCCTGCCGTTCGCCTCCAGTTCTTTTGCCAGCTCCGACAATTCCAGCGCACCTATGGATTTGGAAGTGCTCTTCAAGGAATGTACCTCTATCGTGTAAGTAGCAAGATCCCTCTCTTCCATCGCCCTCTGTATCACGTCCGCCTTTTCCTCAATGGTATCCATATAATCGGACAAAACTTCTCTGTATAAGACTGCATCCTCGCCGGAATAACTCATTCCCACTACCACATCGATCCCTTCCATCTGCCACAAGAGCGGATTGAATGTCGGATTCGTCTTCCATTCGGAATCTGCCTCCTCGTTGGGCTGAACCCCTTCGGCATCTCGGTTGGATATGATCTTATCCTCCGGCAGCCATCTACGAAGCGTACTATCCATAGTCTGCACCTCGATCGGTTTCGCGACAAAATCATTCATGCCTGCCTCAAGGAACAATTCCCTCGCTCCACGCACGGCATTTGCCGACAAAGCAATGATCGGCATCGTCTGAAAGCGCTCCCCATCCAGGCTGCGGATAATTTTCGTCGCCTCCACTCCATCCATCTGAGGCATCATATGATCCATGAAAACCAAGTCGTAAATCCGTTTCTGTACCATCTCAACCGCCTGTTTCCCACTGTCCGCCATCTCTACACACATCTTGTACGGACGCAGAAGCCCTTCCGCGACTTTCAGATTTACTTTATTGTCATCCACAAGTAAAATTCTGGTGTTAGGCGCGGTAAACGTCGTCTGACGCCCTTCCTTCTTGCTGTTCTCGCTATGTAAACCTTCATCCTCTTTCTGATATGCCGGCTGCTGCACAATCTGCGGTTCTGTCTCGATACAAGGTCTGGAATCGACCACATATTGTCTAACCGTAAATAGAAACTCTGAACCTTTTCCCGGCTCACTCTCAGCATGAAGCGTCCCCTGCATCCATTCAGCTAATCTCTTGGAGATGGCGAGCCCCAGCCCGCTTCCGCCTCTGGCACGCCCGCTGTCGCTGTCCGCCTGCTTGAATTTCGTAAACTGGTCTTCTAACTGCTGCTCCGTCATGCCGATACCGGTGTCCGTCACACGAATCTTAAGATCAATCTTGTTACTCTCCCCTTCCACCGGTATGGATTCTACGTCCATGCGGATCGTCCCCTTCTCAGTATATTTGACCGCATTAGTCAACAGATTCAAAATAATCTGCTTGATACGCACGCCGTCACCACGCAGGCAGACAGGAACCTCCGAACCCACATTTACCAACAGTACCACCGGTTTTTCACCGAGCATGACCTGGATCACGTTCACAGCATCATGGATAAGCGACGTGATCTCATATTCCTCTTCAATAATTTCAAAATTTCCCGAATCTATCTTCGTGATATCCAGAATGTCATCGACAACCGATAGCAAATCTTCCCCCGCTGTACGGATGTTGTACAGATACGCCTTATCCTGCATCGAAAGATTATCGTTGCGGAGCGCGAGTTCTACCATACCCGTAATCGCATTCATCGGCGTTCGGATCTCATGACTCATGTTTGCCAGAAACTCTTCCTTTGCCTGCGCTGCAATGTCCGCTTCCCGTGCTTTCTGTTCCATCATCTTTTCTATGTTCTGCTGTCTCTTAATCAACATAATCAGCAAAAACTGTACCAGATAAATACTGAAAATACGGATCGTGACGGCAGCCAAACTGCCATGCGAAGTAAAATTTCGCCACTCTCCCTGGCAAAGCAATTTATAGACAATAAAAAATGTACCAAGCCCCAGCATCAAATAATTTGCTTTTAAAATATGGTAAAAGGATATCAGACAAACCGCCGCACAAAATACCATGAAAACTTCTGTAAACTCACGAAGCATCACACTATACGCAAAAATATTGATAAAAGTCAGAAAAGAAACTGTGTACGCCTGAATCTCTACCCTGCTGCCATTCATTCTCAATACAAACAAACTAAGGATAAAGCTTGTAAAAGGCACAATCATCCATCTTTTATCGATATCCAGATAAAGAATGACAGTCGTAAAGTATAATAAATAGAAACAAAAAGCCCCAAACAGATACTTTGGAACTTTTTTTTCGTCATTTTGCTGCATATAACAATTCCCCTTAATATGATTGTGCGAATGCCTCTTTCATTTTTGCAAGCAGCGCCTCTTTCGCCACAGGTTTAATAATATATCCAGCGGGTTCTAAAGAAAGACATTCCTTAACCGTATTCTGGTCTGTCAGACCCGACAGAAAATAGACCGGAATATCCTTCGTCTCTTCCCGACTCTTGATGATCTTGAGAACCTCCGCACCATTACACACGGGCATCATATAATCTAATAGAATCAGATCCGGCGTATACTTTAGTAGAAAATCCACCGCGACTTTACCCGAATTGACCACGGTTACTTTGTATTGGTCTTGTAAATAGTAGCGCAGTGTCTTTAACATGTTCAGATCATCGTCTACGACCAGAATGTGTTTCCTATCCGATAAATCCCCTGTCTGTTCTATAACTACTTTTTGCTTCTCCTCCATGTTTTCACCGCCCTTTCACACTGTAACCAATATCGTATATGGTTATTTTATATTGTACCATTAAATATCATTTGTTTCCATGACTTTTTGCATATTTCCACATACAAAAAAGAAACCTGATATCAGATTTCTTCTTCGTAATCCTTCTAATGCCCAGAACCGGAATCGAACCAGTGACACGAGGATTTTCAGTCCTCTGCTCTACCAACTGAGCTATCTGGGCTTCCTGCAAAACAACTGCACAGTGCAACCTGCAAGATAAAGTGTACTGTGCAGCCGCCAAAAAGTCAAGGCATTCGCTATTTGTTTCCAAAATTATTTTAAAAGCCTATGTCTTTATAGTTGTTCGGGTTGCTCCACCCCTGCATCAATATATGCGTCTACATCCCGCAATAACTGATTCCATGCATCCTCATGCTCCACATAATAGACCGGGCACAACTTGCCGCCGCAGTCATAATGCCTTAAGATATCGTCTGTGGACAGATTATATTGATCGACCAGCCATGCCAGCGTATGTACCAGCGTGTCATACGTCTCCTGTGTAAAAGAACCATCATCGGACGTATAGCAGCACTCGATCGATATAGAATCCTCATTTCTTGTCATCACTGCATATGCCTGCTCATCAAACGGAATACACTGCACAACCTCGCCCTCGTAGCCAATGATAAGATGCGCGCTTGCCGACCGCTCCTGCGTGAGCGCCAGATTCGCAAAATAACTCCTGTTCTGCGCTGCCGACGTTCCGGGATTCGCCGTATAATGCACAAAAATACTGTTAATCTTTCCAAGCGGAGTGCCCGGACGGGAATAATCGTTGACATCCAGATAGTCTTCGATGATTGCCGGCGGTGCAATCCCGCCGCTATTGTCTTTAGTCGCCTCATCAAACTTCTGCGATGCGGTCTGAATTATACTTTTATCTGTATGATTATGTACTGCACGATAAATTTCGCCCGTCAGATAATAAATCATCACAAGGCATAGTACGACAAACATCACCGCCAACGCTCTGGCAAGATATACCTTTCTACGCCTTTTCTTACGCCTCTTGATCGACTGTACCGGGCGGGCATTTCCCACATAAACACTCTGTACATTGCCGTATGCCGTCGCCCTGTCTCCTTGGTATCTCCTGATATCCTGGACCTGCAGTTCCCTCGCGGGGCGTTTATTGGCGGTCTGGCTGGTTGTTCTGGTTTGAGTCCTTCTGCCTTGTTTGCTTTCGTTTTGGCTGCTTCTGCTCCGATCCGTTCTATACTGGCTGCCGCTGTCTTGATTTGACCTGCTTCCACTATCGTTCTTCGGTCTTTGCTCATAAAGGCGAATGTTACGGCTGTTTACCTGCTTTCTGTCGCTCGGTGTGCGGTTTCTGTTTGCATCGTCCGTATGAATCCTGCTTTTACCGTCTGTGTGACTTCTGCCAGTCCTGTTGCCGCCGTTTTTTCTGCTGTAACCACTGTCGTCCCTGTCCAGCTCCCACAATTCCAGTTCTACATCTCTGTACTGCATGTTTCTTTGTCTGTTACTTTGTACCCTTTGCGCTTGTCCCACTTGTCTTCCCCTCTTTTGTTTCTTTCTTGTGTACTAATACAGATAGTACACTCCCTTCTATATATTAGAGTGTATAACTTTAAAAAAAGTTTCAGTATTTCTTAAAATTTTTTTAAATTTTTATCTCTTTCTCATTAGAAACGATTAAGGAGGAGAAAAAGTAACATGATTGTTTTCTTTTTTGTAATAATATTTTTCATGAACCATATTGACATTCATTTTAGGCAACTGTAGAATAAATGTACATTCAATTTAGACAAATGCAGAAAAAAAAAAACAAACAAGTTCGTTTACGAGATTATGAGTAATTCTCAAGAGATGCACTGCATCTTAAGAAAACTCGTCGCGAACTCGAAGTTTGCACCTTGGAAAGGAATGATAAAATATATGAAAAGACTCCCCGAATCCGAATTGGAAATTATGATGATTATCTGGAAATACAACCGCCCCGTCAACCGGATGGAGATCGAAAAGCATCTCAAGAAAGAAGTCGCCGCGCCAACCATTTTATCTTTTTTAAACCGCTTGGAGGCGAAAGGATTCGTCAGCGTAGAGAAAGTCGGGAAAATCAACTGGTATACTCCTCTAGTCAAAGAAGACGAATACCTGCAAAAAGAAAGCAGAAATATCCTACAGAAAATGTACCAGAACTCGTTGAAAAATTTCGTGACAGCACTATACGACGGCGATGGACTTTCCGCGCAGGACATCGAAGATCTGAAATCGTTTATCGAAGAAAAAAGCGCAGGCGTTTAAGCGAGTGGAAATGCGAAATCCGCGCGAATGCTCCAAGGCAAAAAGAAAGGACTATCAATCTATGAGGGCAAAATGGAGAAAAGTAATCTGGGCGATTCTGGCGTTACAGCTTTTGCTGTGGCATATTCTTTTTCTGGAAAAAAATATGACACTGGACTATCTGGCAAACCGATTCGTCAATCATTTCAATCTGCCATACCTGTTCTATCTGCATTGGCGGAAGCTAACAGTATTCATATGGATGATCTCAGCATTGTCCGTAATGGCGCTGCATTACTGGAATTATATGCGATTCCGCAGAGCCTGCATTAATCAGTTAAGTATCGTGACGGAGACGGATATCAGAAATAACTTAAGCGCGGCAGCCATGGAGACAGGATTACACACAAGGACGCGCGAGAAATCTTTTCTCTACCGGAGTGGGGAAATTCGGGAGCCTTTTCTGATTGGTTTTCGAGAACCGATTCTGATACTGCCGGACAGAGAATACAGCGCGCAGGTCCTACATTTTATTTTTCTGCACGAATGCTGCCATATACGGCACAGGGATATGCTTTATAAGTTATTTATGCTGTTTGTTCAATCGCTTTTGTGGTTTTGCCCGCTCATTTATCTGATCAAAGCAGTCAGCTACCAGGATGTTGAGGTTGCCTGCGACGAGGCGGTCGTGGAAGGCAAAGATATGTCTGCAAGGAAAGAATACGGGCATGCCCTGCTTGAATGTCTGAAAATGGAACGCGTAAAAGGACAAGCGTACTCCACGTATTTCTATCATGGCAAGCAGATGATGAAGGCAAGGATCGCCGCGATCATGAAAGAGGATAAAAAATGGGATTTTCTTGCATACTGCGGTATCGGAATCTTACTGCTCGATGCGTCATTTAATTTTTACCGTATCGGAAACGGGTTATATGAGCGGTATCTCACCAGAAAGCAGGAAGAGCTGGCAGAGATCTCCTTTTATGATGGGTATGAGCTGCCGGACGGCTTCACGCAGGGATCGATTGATGAAATGATAAAATTTAAGCCCGTTTCCGAGGACGCATACTATAACGAGTGGGTCAGCGAAGATGCCTATGAATGGAAAGAATATGCGGATCTCCCGTTTGAATCTGAAGGTCCATGGCAGGTACGGGTTCGGGACGCGGACAAATATAGTGATTCCGTTCTTTTATTGTTGCAGCGGTATGTTTCCTATTTTGACAACCCGGACGCTGCTTCGCAGTGGATTTCAGAAGGATCGTGGTATTCGATTGCGGAGTCCGTATATTCAAGGCTGCTTGCAGGCGACAAAAATGAGGCTGTTTTTTCGATTATTTGCAAGTATTATATCGGATATGAAGAGAACGAGCTTACCGAATTTCCACAGGAGTTAAAAGACCATGCACAGATCGCGCAGGAAAAAGACGGCTACTACGCGTATTTTGACTGGGCATTGCGGATTCGCATGGTAAAGGATTATGTATTTGAATTGGAAGGCATTGCAGAGACAGAAGATGTTCTGCAGGCTTACATGGCGCAGTATGCGCAGGCGGATTTTGCCGATATTCCAAAACTTGATCTGATATACGAAGTAGAGAAAAATACCTACTCATCAGTGAATACTGAGGAAAATGTTTCTTCACCGCCTGCCACAGACAATACAGAAGAAAACGCTTCTTTATCGCCTGCAGACAATCATACAGCAGAAAATATTTCCTTATCACCTGCCGCAGATAACTCTACAGCAGAAAACGCTTATCAGGTTACTATAAGTAATGATGCCTTACAGGTATGCAACAGGAACGGTATATGGATGACTGTACCAATCACATTGGAGGAACTTTTTACAAGAGGTGACGAGATGGATGGTAAATTGTCCTCTCTGCAGCCCGGCAGTTATCAGATCGATGAAAACAAGATCATTTTTGCATACGGCGGAGATACTGCTATTCCGTTTTCGGTTATTTTTTATGATGAAGAAAGTCAGAGCTTCAAAAAGTCTGTCGTCACAAATGAGTTTTGCGGCGGCAGGAAGATTTATGTGGATTTCCCGGAAAATGCGCAAGAAGGTTTTTTGATTTTTACAGGAGAACGGGTTGTCTGGCAGGAGATGACGACTTTATTCCATACGCAAGACGGCGGCAAATCGTGGCAATATATGGGGCTGATCGGTTCGTTTCATGCTTCGGAAAGCCACTCGCTGACGACGGGAGCTGTGTTTATCAATAACCGCGTTGGCTTTTTGACCATCCGTGATTCCAATACACCGGAAATCTGGCGAACGCAAGACGGCGGCAAAAGCTGGAAACACCAGGAGCTTGCAGACGTGCCGGAATATTACACGATGGCTTATGCGCCAGAAATGCAGGACGGAATTTTGTGTCTGTATATAGGAATGGAGGAGTACTCGGAATATGGAGGAACCAAGGCAAAATACGAATCAGCCGACGAGGGAGCAACATGGGAATACAAAGGGCTTGTCATCCGCAAATAGCCAAAGCACCCTCTTCTTAAAAACGGCATGGTTTGTCGTGACAAGACCTCTTAATCTGATTATCTACGGTATTAGCTGGCTGCACCTGTATTTCCTGTGCCAGTTCGGTAATCTGCGCAAAAATATCCCGATTCTGTTCCTCTGCCTGCTCTGGTGGATAGGCGCAGTCGGGTACGGGCTGTATTTGTGGAGATATTATTGCAAAAAAAATCTGTCGGATAACTCCGAAAGTACTTTTGCCGAGATTAGGACAGAATCCATAAAATGGTATAGTTTGCGTAAGGGCTGCTGCCAGCTTTTTCTGAAAGATAAATCTGTCATTACAATAAATTTGCCGGAACTTGATTCCCAGGAAAGGGATTTTTTGACCTTGAAATTATCCACAGTTCGCACTCTCGGCAAACGGAGTTATCAACAGATCGCAAGTGTTTTACTTGCGGTCGTTACGTTGTGCGGAAGTTTTCTCGTTGTTCGGAGCGCATTGCCCTATCACGGTGAACTGTCCTGGTATCTGGACGATCTGCAAAATAAAAAGAGCGTTACGCTCGTGCACGATAACCTGTACGAGTCTGGCATAAAAGGCATTCTGGATGATATCAGAAGTACGGTGAATCTACCGGAAACTTTGTGTCTTGCGACGAGTTTTAACCTGCATTTTGCACCGGACGGGACGATTCAGACATTCGATACCATGTTGTATGGCTATGATAACAACGATGATTTTATGGACAGTTATTTAATAACATATAACGCTGCTCGTTCAAAGAGAATCGATATTTATCTGCACGGTTCCTACGGAGCAGCTTTCGATATCGACAAGGATTTGCATCCGCTGATCGAGGCGGTCTCCATAATGCCAATAGAGGAGACCGTGGCGGAGTGGAGCGGTGAAAAGACTTTCGGGATTCTATATTACGGGACGCGTGAGTGGAACAGCCCGGAAGGGATACGCTATCTGAATTACAGGGGAGACAGCAGGATTCCGGCGGCGGGAGAATATTCTTTTTCGGGTTACAGCGTATCCGTATTTTGTCCGGATAATGAGGCGATTGTGCCGGTTCGCTACCTGTATCGTGGATATCTGGATTTCGCTGAAGAGGACACGGGCTATCTGGCAGATTATTATCCGACGGAATCGGTATATGCGGAAATAGATAAGATCAATGAATATAAGATATCGGAACAAAGCTTTGACGTTTGGCTGGATGGCTGGGGAGCGGTTACTTTTGTGTCCTGTATGCCACCGTCACACGATTACGAGGATGCTTCTTTTTTCTTGGTGAAAGATGACCGAATATTATATGAGTTTCCTGATCTTTGTGAAGATAATAATACAATAGACTACAGGGGGATGTTTGACCGTGTCGGCGCAGTTGGTTTTCGGGATGTCAATGGTGATCAGAAAAATGACATTATTGTCATAACTTATTATTCTGAATTAGGAAAAGACAGTATCATTCCACGCTCTGGGAGCAGAATATTTATAGCCGAAGACAATGAGTTTACCCTTGCAGAGGATATGATTGCAGATGTTGAAAAGCATATCGCAGAGAAGGATTTCACGATTGACAATATTTATCAATATCTACTACACAGAAATGTGGGGAACGAAAATATAAGCGATAGTACAAACCTAAAATGAGAATTATATATGGGAATATCATGCAGACACATACCAGACTTCCTCGCTATACCCGATTTTATAGTTCTGTTTCACTCTCTTTCAACAATTCCTTTATTCCCGAATATAATTCCGAAATATCCGAAACCGATGTATTCCATACAATCTCATAATCTAAACTTCCATAATGATGTGCCACAATATCTCTCATCCTCATAATCATTTTCCATGGCATCTTATTGTATTCATCTAAAAATTCCACGGACAATGTTTTAGCCAGTTCCCCAATTTGCAAGATTGGCATAGTAATGGAATTTCTGTATATAAATCCACTTTTATCATTTATAAAAAGTTCTTTATCCTGTTTAAAATAAATATGGGTATCTTTGACTTCCAAGCAGTAATCCATCATCTTTTCCAGTATTGTTTTATCTCTTTGCTTCATAAACAACAACCTCATCCTTTTTTATCTGTTCAAGGAAACTTACATCACTTGATGTATCCGTAATCACGTCTACAGGCTTTCCGAATGCTTTTTCAAGTTCATCAATAAAAGCCGCCAACTGAAATAATGATTGTATTTTTCCTTTTGATATTATAAAATCATAATCACTTGTTTCTTTTGCCGTATTTTTCGCTCTGGAACCAAACAGCGCTACTCTGTCTGCACCATATTTTTGTGCAATTGGTGTAACTATATTTGATATATTTGATATTTTTTTCACTATTAACCTCTCTAATCCGAATTATTTTCACAAATTTTATACTTTATATCATACGACATTAGGTTGCTTATTTCAAGGCATGGAAAATTATTGAATGTGTTTTTATGCAGTTGAAATATACATTTATAAGCCTCTCTTTAGTGAGTACACAATTCTGAAAAGGGAGAAAAGTAATCATAGAGAGAGGCTCCGTTTGTGCCTCTCTCTATTTTTGAATTATCTTTATTACATTCTAATATTTCCATCACCACGTCGTATACTCCACAAGCCTCGCATACAAATCTTCCAGCCACTGCTCATAATTTTCGTCACTGTCCGCCGCTTCGTCCGACCATAATGTCCCCAGCTCTTTCTCCAATTCCGTTCTGGCATAAGTGATTGTGCTATATTGTTCCACCGGCTCTTCCGCCTCGCCATCATTAGAATCATCCGCCCCATAATGCATCCCGGAAGTATCATTCTCAATCACAAAATCGCACTCTTCCAGATTCTTTATCGTGGCAAAAAGCAAAGCGGCATTGAAAGCCAATATATCCGTCGGAACATCCGACAGTTCTCCTGCAGTCAATTCATACCGTACACTCAAAGATAAAGCGGTCTCTGGTTCCGTCTGTAATGTATGGAGTGTAATATCCTTATATGCCAGCCCATTGACCCGTAGCAATGCATTCACGAGCGCACCCGTCTTAGACGCATCCCCTAGGTACTCGGTTCTGTTTTCAGCCAGTATGGTAAGCATTTCACGATGATTGCTGCTTATTACCGCCCCATCACCTGCAGCAATTTCCAACTCACTGTTGATATACTCCATCTCCTCCAAATATTTTTCTTTCATGTTAGAGTAATCTGCTTTCACATAGACATAACATTTATCCGAAGAGGCTCCTGTGCCTGCCGCAACGGTCGTAATCTGCTCATTCGGTAAATAATCGATGGACTCCTCCTGCGCATGAAATACACTGTCGCTGCTGTCTTCTATCATATAAGTCGTATCGTCATTGTTGCTGTCCGTGCCCGGTATGCCAGTCACAAGATCGATCTCCTCCGAATGAAAAACATCCTCATGCGCAATCGCCCCCTGTGTCTGTCCATCCGCAGACGTATAGTTATGCACGGTTACAGAATCGGCATCCGGAAGAATATCCATCCCCGTAATCTGCTCGTTCGGTAACTCATCCGTCTCTTTGAGCAGACTGTTCAAGCCGTAATTCCCCATCGGGACAACTTCTCTGCCTTCCTCTAGGAGTGCCAACACTTCTCCGTAAGAAAGTTCACTGAATCTGCCCACCTCTTCGCCGGAATCCACATGATAAATGATAATGTCACCGCTGTCTTCTGCCAGATCATAACCGCTGATCCCTGCAATCGTTTCCGGAAGTCTGACCTGTATATTCCCCGCATTCAGTGTGATCTCTCCCACCCATGTATAACCGCTAAACGGCGGTTGTTTCGTAAACACAAACACCGACACGATCACGACCAAAATAAGCACTGCCACGACCGCCGCACCTAATACCTTAGGTTTCTCGGCAATCAATTTGATGCGTTCTTTTATGCTCTTGCCGCTTCCATTCATCGTTGTCGCCGTACATGCAATGTCTGAGAATCGGCTTTTGCCAGTAATGATCGAAAGCAATGTCTCCCCGTAAGAAATCCGCTCTTCCTCCCCTAATAGCAAAATCGCCGCCTCGTCACAGGCAAGCTCACAGTCTCTTTTCGACAGAACCGCCGCCACCCACACAAGGGGATTTATCCAGTAAACGCAAAGTAACACACTGCGGAGAATCGCCCAGAAACTATCGCCATGCTTTTTATGGCACATCTCATGCGCTACTACATGCCGGAGCTTTCTGGCATCTTCCGCAATATCCGGCGTCAGATAGATGATCTCCCGCCCCGGTATTCCGTACAGGCAGGAAGACGTCAGATATTTTGTCGTATAAAATCTGGTTCCCCGCATTTTACGGATGCCTTTATGGTTCGTCCCTTCCGTTATTCTCCTGCCGTATATGTCCTCCACTTCTTCGGGCAAAACAAACTCTTTGCGTCCTTTGCGCAGTCTACGCGCAAAGATAAGATTGCAGACGATCATCCAGATTGCGACAACAATCATACCGCCAATCCAGATCCCATGCAGTATGTCCAACCAGCTAAGACCAATCCGCCCTGCCAGAAAAACGCTCGTCGGTCCGTCCGCCGAACCGGACAATCCGAAATCTTCTCCCAGCACAAATTCCGCCGCCCGCTCTGCAAGCGGGCTGTTGAGTGACATGGTAAACTGCACCGGTCTTTCCAACTGCTCCGCCATGCCGCCAAACCTCTCCTCCAACGCCTCCACCAGATCCATGATACGAAATTCTTCGATCGAGCCGATCGCCATGTGGATCTGTGCCGACGACGGAACGATTAGCCGGAGTACGACTAATAGCCACAGCGCATACTGCAGCCTGCCACTTATTTTCCCTTTAAAAAGAACCCGTATCAGCATGATACAAAGTATTAACACCGAAGATGTGATGATTATCTCTTTCATTTGTTATCCATGCCCTTTCTCTGCTTCGCCTGCTCCAGAATATCGTACAATTCCTGTATCTCTTCTCCCGACAACGCCTGATCCTCCACCATGGCATTGACCATCATGCCAAGGCTTCCCCTGTATACTTTCTGCAAAAAACCTTTTGTCTCCTGCATGGACACTTCCCCCTGCGGCACGATCGGATAGAACTGTTTCGCACGCCCGACTTTCCGATGTGCAATGGCTTCCTTCTTCTCCATGCGGTTCAGCATCGTGATAATAATATGTTTATCCCAGCCAGTCTCCTTCTGCAATGCCGCCGTAAGCTCGGTAATGGTGCTCCCTTCACTCTCCCAAAGCCGATTCATGATCTTCCATTCTCCGTCCGATAAGCTGACCATATAGGTATCCGTCCTTTCCTGCTGTGTATTGGCATATATTGGTATACATTCGTTTACCTTTATGAGATCATATTATACCTATGGTATACAGTTGTCAACCTTTTTTGCGGTATTTTAATGTTTATATTGATATATTTATTTCTATAGTTTATTATGATAGGAGATAAATATCGTTTGGTCAATTCACATTAATTAAATTTGCAGAAACAATAATTAACCACACCAAATGCACAAATTTATCCACATTTTTAGCAGGATAAACTTATAAAGTTACAAAAATATTAAGGGAATGCAGTCTTACCGCAT
>JAMPGN010000084.1 GCA_023663915.1 Eubacterium sp.
TAAAGCAGAAGAACAAGTAGAAACCGCCTCCATAGTGATAAGTGCAGTAAAGAACTATTTAAATCAGTATAATATAGAGTGAGCAGGCAAAAGAGAGATAAAGTTCCATGTGAACAAAGAGATAAATCTCAACCGTATTCCCGGCTGTTATAGTAATTTGTCAGAAGAGCAGATATAATAGAAGTTGAAAGAAACGGGTATGGAGGGCAATATTATGAGAATGTACGACCTTATCATGAAAAAGCGCAACGGCAAAGTCCTAAGCCGTGAAGAGATAGAATATATGGTTGCGGAATACACGGCAGACCGTATTCCTGATTATCAGATGTCCGCTATGATGATGGCGATTTATTTTCGAGGGATGGACGCGCAGGAGACGGTGGCGCTTACCATGGCGATGGCACACAGCGGGGACATGTTGGACTTAAGCGCGATTGCGGGAACGAAAGTTGACAAACATTCTACTGGCGGCGTCGGCGATAAGACATCGATCGCGCTTACGCCCATGGTGGCGGCATGCGGCGTGAAGATCGCCAAGATGAGCGGCAGGGGGCTGGGGCATACCGGCGGAACGATCGACAAGCTGGAGAGCTTTGAGGGTTTTTCTACCGAGATCACGGCAGAGCATTTTATCAGGCAGGTCAACGAGATTGGCGTGTCTATCATGGGGCAGACTGCGGACATCGCCCCGGCGGACAAGAAACTGTACGCTCTTCGCGACGTGACGGCAACGGTGGATAACATGTCGTTAATTGCAAGCTCAATCATGAGCAAGAAGCTCGCATCCGGTGCGGATGCCATCGTGCTGGATGTCAAGACCGGGAGCGGGGCTTTTATGAAGAAGGAAGAGGATTCGCTTGCCCTGGCGAAAGAGATGGTTACGCTCGGCAATCTGGCAGGCAGAAAGACCATTGCCGTAGTGTCGGATATGGACCAGCCGCTTGGACGTGCGGTAGGCAATGCTTTGGAGGTGGAAGAAGCGATCGCGACCCTGCGCGGGGAAGGACCGGAGGACTTTACCGAGTTATGCATGACATTAGGGACGTATATGCTGATCGCGGGCGGTGTGGCTTCGGATCAGAATGATGCGCGAAAGAGACTGCGCGGGGTGATCGAGGACGGCAGCGCCTTAAAGAAGCTGGCTGATTTTGTGAAAGCGCAGGGAGGCGATGCGGAGGCGGTATACGATACTTCGCTTTTGCCGAAGGCATCTATCGTGGAAGAGATTGTTTCCCCGCAGGATGGCTGTGTGGGTAAAATCGATTGCGACGAGATCGGTATCTGTTCGCTGCTTCTTGGCGGCGGCAGGGAGACGAAGGACAGCGTGATCGACTTGTCGGTGGGGCTTGTGTTACATAAAAAGGTCGGCGATCCGGTGAAGGCGGGAGAGCCTTTAGCGACGATCTATGCCAACAGCAGGGACAAATTGGCGGCGGCGCGGGAGCGTTTCCTAGGCGCATACCATATCTCAAGTCAGCCGGTCGCAAAGAGGGAACTGATCCGGGAGATCGTGCAGGAGTAAAATCCCGGCGGTAAGACAGCCGCAGCAGGCGAAAGCAGAGAATGCAGTCATGAATTTCTGTCCGGAAACATATAGTGAACTATGAGAAGGAATAATAAGAAATTGCCGATATCAGCTTTATCAAACTCCAAAGAACTGATCGTGGAATCGCTCAAACTCCCGAAAGACACGATGCTGGGTGCTGCGATCGTCACGATTACCGGAAACAGGGAGGCTTTTATAGAAAATTATAAAGGGATACTGGAATATACCACGGAATCCATCGTACTGCAGGGCAAGAACTGCAAAATATGTTTTGAAGGCAAACGGTTATCCATCGATTATTATACCAATGAAGATATGAAAATAAGCGGCAGTATCGACACTGTCCGATATGTTTGACGGAGAGGGAAAGGATGCTTCATTGGATACAATATATCAGAGGTTATGTGACGATCAAGGTATGGGGGTATTCCACGGAAAGATTGCTTAACCTGTGCGGAAACCACGATATTCTTGTGTGGGATATCGTCAATCACGGCGACTATGATACAATGAATATCAGCGTGCAGGGTTTTTTTGCACTGAAACCCCTGCTGAAAAAGACCGGAACAAAGGCAGCCGTCCTGCAAAGATATGGACTGCCTTTTTTTGCATCCAAAATGGGGCGGCGCAAGATTTTTGTCGCTGGGTTTTTCTGCTGTATGCTTTTCTGGATGATCACGGCGGGCTTTCTATGGAATATCAAGATCGAGGGCAACTATGCGCTGACCGAAGACGTTCTGCTCGATTACCTGGAGGACAAAGGGATACATGTCCCCATGAAGAAAAGCCGGCTTCAGATCGAGGAACTGGAGAAGGCGCTGCGGGAAGATTATGATGTGATCACATGGACATCGGTACAGGTAAAGGGCACGACGTTAGTCATTTACATCAAAGAAAATGAAATGCCGGATTATGACCAGACGAGTCAATCAGAGAAAAGTGAGGGGATGGATCTGATCGCTGCCAGATCAGGAACGGTGTCTTATATTATCACCCGCAGCGGTGTGCCGCAGGTTTCCCTGGGGGATGCCGTGGAGAAAGGAGACGTGCTGGTCAGCGGCGCGGTTCCGGTGTACAACGAGGATACCACCATACGGAAATACCAGTATGTGCAGGCGGATGCGGATATTATGCTGCGCTATACGGAATCGGTCTCTGTCAAAAGGGATATTCTATACGAGGAGAAGATTTACACCGGAGAGCAGAAGAAGATTGCCGTGTTAGGGTTTCAGGACAGGGAGTGGGAGCTGCGGTTTCGCGGCATTCCTTACGAAGAATATGATGTCAGCGGTGAGAAGAAACAGGTGAAACTGCTGGACCGTCTCTATCTGCCGATTTATTATGGCGGAAAAACCGTTCAGGAATACAAAACAGTGCGGCAGAAACATACGGCGGATGAGATGGAAACGATCATGCAGGAAGAATGGAGCAAAATAATCTTAAGTTTAGATGAAAAAGGGGTACAAATTACGCAAAAAAATGTTACAATAAAAAAGAACGAAAAAAATTGGGTATTGAATGCCCGCATGCAGTTAGAGGAATCGGCGGTGGAACTTGTACCGACAAGCACGGAACCGCTTGTAGAAGAAGAGAGTGACGAGGCGGTACAAGGTACGACAGAAGGGAATGCGCAGGAAGAGCAGCTGCAGGAGAACGCTCAGGAATAGCAGCAGGAGAATGCACAGGAAGATCCGCAGGGAAATGCACAGCGGGATTCACAGGAAGACGCAGGGCAGGGATTGTTTGAAGATTGACAATCCGATTTTGACCACAGAGAGGCAGCATATAGATACATGGGAGAATTTACAGTCAGCATAGATGTGCCGGTTGAGCATATGCGGAATTTATTTGGCAGATGTGATTCCTATATCCGAAAAATAGAAAATGACCTTCAAGTGATGATCGTGGACCGGGACGGAGCCGTGAGGATCAGCGGCGGCCGGGATGCGGTGATGAAAGCTTCCCATGTAGTGAAAGAACTGCTTGCGTTGTCGGAGAGGGGCAATACGTTGGAAGAGCAGAATGTGAATTATGCTATAGAGATGGAACATGAGACGAAAGAAGATGTCCTTCTGGAGATTGACGGCGACTGCATCTGCCATACAATAAACGGTAAACCGATCAAACCTAAGACACTTGGACAGAAACGGTATGTGGATGCGATCCGGGAGCATATGATCGTCTTTGGGATTGGACCGGCGGGAACCGGCAAGACATACCTCGCGATGGCGATGGCGATCACAGCTTTTAAGAATAACGAGGTGAGCCGCATTATTCTGACGAGACCGGCAATCGAGGCGGGAGAGAAGCTGGGATTTCTGCCCGGCGACCTGCAGAGTAAGGTCGATCCGTATCTTCGTCCGCTCTATGATGCTTTATACCAGATCATGGGAGCGGAGAGTTTTAATAAGAATATGGAAAAAGGACTGATTGAAGTTGCGCCGCTCGCCTATATGCGGGGGCGGACGCTTGACAATGCCTATATCATTCTCGACGAGGCGCAGAATACGACGCCCGCTCAGATGAAGATGTTTCTGACCCGTATCGGTTTCGGTTCCAAAGTGATCGTGACGGGTGATGCGTCGCAGAAGGATCTGGCGCCGGATACGAAGTCAGGCTTAGATATCGCGACAAAGGTCTTGGCGAAGATCGATGACATAGCTTTCTGCGAGCTGACCAGCAAAGATGTGGTCCGGCATCCTCTCGTGCAGAAGATCGTCAGGGCGTATGAAGATTATGAGTCGAAAGAGAAAAAGCGCAGTGAAATAAAACAGAGAAGCAGGAATTACGATCGTGGAAAAAAGTAAAACACCAACACCTCTTTGGAAAAGAATATTGATTTTTGGAGCGATGTTTCTAGCATCGGGGCTGATTGCCTTTTTCGGCAGTCTGTTATATGGAAACAACACGGAAGAGCAGATGCGCAACGTAGTCATGGTTCTGGCGGGTTCCGGCGTCGTGGTCTTCGCGTTTTTGATGAGCGAGGCAAACGAATTGTTTTTCTACCGCAACGAAGGCAAATACGGCAGGTTTGCGTGGATGTACCTCGGCGGTCTGGTCGCGTCGGTGTTTCTTCCGTATCTTCCGGTCAAGGGCTGGCCTTTTCTGGTGATCTTCGTTCTTCTGGGAGTGTTCAGCAACGGCGTGACGGGCGTGACGGCGGGAAGCGCGTGCCTGCTCATGGCGGTGAACTTTTCGGGCGGTGGGTTTTCCATTTTCTGGCTGTATTTTATCAGCGGTGTGGTGGGCGTTCTTGTATTTGGCAGATTGGATGATGAATTTCATGTGGGACTTCCGCTGTTTATCTCTTTGTCGATGTTAACAGTGTGCCTGACCGCCAACGTTATTTTGTTTTCCACGGAAAAACTTTCTGTTGGACAGTTTTTGATACCACTGGTCAATCTGATCATATGTTATATCCTGCTGCTGGTCAGCCTTAAGATGTTCAGCAGCGCTGTTATCCATAAGAATCGGGAGAAGTACATGGATATCAACGATCCGGAGTTTCCGCTTCTGGTGCAGCTTAAGGAGATGTCCAAGGAAGAATACTATCATGCCATACATACGGCATACTTAAGTGACCGGATTGCCAGACGCCTCGGTATGGATGATGCGGCGGCAAAAGCGTGCGCCTACTATCACAGAATCGGGAAACTACGGGGCGATAACACATGGGAGAATGTGTCGGCGATCTGCAATGAATATCATTTTCCGCCAAATACCAAGAAGATTCTCAAAGAGTATGTGGATGAGTCGGAGAAGATCGTGTCGAAGGAGACGGTTGTTGTGCTGTTTGCAGATTGCATCGTATCTTCCATTCTGTATCTGTTTGAGAAAAACCCGAAAGCCAATCTGGATTATGAAAAGATCGTAAATACGGTATTCCAGAAGGAACTGGAGTCGGACGAGCTGTGGGGGAGTGAGATTTCACTTGGGCAGATCCGTGAGATGCAGAAGATATTCGTGGAGGAAAAATTATATTATGACTTCTTACGTTGAGAATGAGACAGAAGTTGAGATGCCTTTTGATATGCAGGAGATTCTCAATAAAATCATGAATGAGGTCATGGACATGGAAAATTGTCCCTATGAGACGACAGTGAATCTTCTGTTGACAGACAATGCGGGGATTCGTGAATACAATAAGAATTACCGGGAGCTGGACCGGGAGACCGATGTTTTATCCTTCCCGAATATACCGTTTGATCGGGAAGGCGATTTCGCAAGGGTGGAGACGGATGCGGCGGATTATTTTGATCCGGACAGTGGGGAACTGATTCTGGGGGATATTATTCTCTCGGCTGACCGTATCTTGTCACAGGCGGAAGAATACGGGCATAGTGTGCTTCGGGAGTTTGCTTTTCTGACGGCGCACAGTATGTTCCATCTGTGCGGGTATGACCATATGGAAGAGCGGGACGCGGCTGTCATGGAGCGGAAGCAGGAAGCGGTTCTTGCGAAATTGGGGATTACCAGACAGTAGCATAAGAGGTATGATTATGAAATTACGAAAGAGAGAAAAATCTCAGAGAGGATTTGTCAATCGAATGATCCAGAATCCGTTGGTGCAGTATGCAGGTATCTTATCTTATGCAATCCTGCTTGTGATGCGGATTCCATTGTCGAAGGTGATTGGTGATGCGGGGATGGGAATGTTTGCACCCGCGTTTGAAGTGTTTTTTCTGGTTACGCTTTTTACATCCTATAGCATGACGGGTGCGTTGTCGTCGATCATCCGTTACAGAGCCAAAAGAGAGCAGTACAGGAATGCCAGGTACGCATTTCGGGCGGCATTTTTCATGGATTTTATGCTCAGCATCGTGTTTGCAGCACTGTTAATTGTGTTATCGTCCTTCCTATCCGATATACTTGTGCTGGAATCACTCAGCCGTATGGCAGTGATGGCAGCCGCGCCGGTCATTGTTTTCGCTGCTTTTATTGGTACTTTCCGAGGATATTTTAATGGGTTCGGGCTTGGTATGCTGACGGCGCATTCCCAGTATATTGAGAGCATTTCCATGGTGGTCTGTTCACTGTTTGTCGCAAATATGTTTTATGATTACGGCTTGAAGGTCTCGGCGCTTAAGCAGAATGAGGCTTACGGTTATGCATACGGCGCATTGGGTGCGATGCTCGGTGTGATGGTGTCGCAGGTCATTACGCTGCTCCATCTTTTGATAAGCTATGTCATTTATTCAGGCACGCTCCGGGGTAAACTGGGAATGGATGGCAGTAAGCGGATGGAGACACAGTACTCTTTGCAGAGAATGGTCTTGGGAAACAGTATTCCGATAGCAGTTATCGCGATTCTGTCGAATCTTTTTATGATGATGGATCAGCGTATGTTTAATTACTGTATGAACAAAAAAGAACTGGGGGAGACAAGGGCTGCGCTGTGGGGAAGTTATTATGGCAAATTTGCTGTTTTGATCGGCGTAGGCACGGTATTTGCACTGCTTAGCGTCTATACCATGACAGGCAGGATCAGCAATGCTTATGAGAGGGAAGAGTATCGCATTATGCGTGAACGGATTGGCAAAGCAGTCCGCAGGTTGTCCATCACGGCATTTCCGGTTGCGATCTATCTGGCGGCATTGACGAAAGCGCTGCTCGCATGTCTGTACAAAGGGAACGTTGACACTGTTGCCTCATGGGTGCAGAAAGGCGCGGTCATCATCGTCTTATATGGGTTTGCTTTTTTCTTCGGACAGATTCTGTATCGGACGCATATGTTGAGGGAGCTGCTCTTTACGACGGCAATTTCGCTGCTTGTCCATGTCCTTACGGCATACCTCCTCGTGCAAAAAGCGTTTATGGAGGCTGACGGTGTTATATATGCGCTGATCGTGTTTTTTGCATTATACGCGGGGCTGAATTTCTTTTTTGTCAGCAGGAATCTGAAATACCGGCAGGACTGGCTCGGTGGCTTGGCATTTCCAGCCATTGCCGCAGGGGTATCCGGTGTGGTGGTCATGATTATGAGCAGGCTGCTGTTGGAGCCTGTGGGCGGTGCGTTGACGATACTGATCGGTTTGGTGGCAGGATTGTTTTTGTATATAACATTTTTGATGATTCTGAAAGTGATAGGAGAGGCGGAATTATCCAGAATACCGCTTGGATTTTTCTTTATTATGCTAGGCAGAAATATTGGGGTTTTGCGATAAAAAATCGTCGCTCGGCAGCGACGATTCAGAGAATGCTTCACATTCTCCTTCGAGGTTTTACGCTGTCACAATTTCCTATAGCATAAATATTTTACATTAAAATAATGAGAATGACTGCATAAAATTTATGAAATGACTGATACTGATTACAGGAAATCCGGTAAGAAGGGCTATCAAAAGGATGAAACTTATAAGACGTATCAGTCTTTTTCTTGTTTTATCGGGTATGATGTTCGGGGTTGGAGGATATGCAGCGCTCAAGGCGGAGCAGTTTTTCTACCCGAACAGATATCCGGTGAAAGAGACTCGTAATCAGGAAAAACAACAAGTACAATATAATTCTTTCGAGGATGATATACAGGAACAGGTAATCGAGGCGGCAGTGGAGAAGATTCCCGTGGTGACTGCGGACACGGCGTATCTGGTTGAAAAGGTGGATTTGATCAAAGGAACGGTGGAAGAGGCGGAGGAGAGTATACCGGTCAAGTACATTGGGCTGGATCGTGAGGAATTGATCGAGGAATTGGAAGCCTATGACAGTAATCCGCCGCTGATGGAGCTGGAACAGGGATTTAAGACGATCGAACTTACGGCATTCTCTAAAGACAGGGTGGTTATCTGCAAATATTATAAAACGGAAGAAAATACCGGTTTTTATCTTATGGTGGCAGATCATTTTGTTGTCGTGTATCGTGAAGATAAGCAGACATTGTATATGAATACGGATATCTTGTTAGAAAGCCTTGATGAGACATTACAGACGGAGATTATGCAGGGGAAATATGTGGAGACGGAAGAAGAACTGTATAATTTCCTTGAATCTTATTCTAGTTAGGAATATGATGTTTTATATAATAGGGTTTGGGGGACAAAAGTTCTATGGTATAAGTTGTGAAGGCAGATTGCACAAAAAGTTCTCTTGTGTCGGGTTTCGTCGAATGGATTTTCTAAGCATTCCGGTGTAGGCTGTGATGCCGGACGCAACCGCCCTCAACGCGCATCCATGCGCGATTCGGGCTTTTCGGGACATCCATGTCCCGAAATTGCTGTGTAACAGACGGAATACTAAGAAAATCTCAATCTCCTTCACAAGACAACTGCGTGAACTTTTTGTGCAATCTGCCTAGCCATAGGTTATTGAAAGGACTTTGGACGCTTGAATCTATAACAGGAAATTGCTCGATGATGCGGAAGAATGTGAAACATTCTTCAAGATAAACGCGAAGCGATTTTCTTGTGGTATCGGTGGGTGGAGGGATTATGGATAGAAAAATTGCTGTGGTTGGCGGCGGTGCGGCGGGGATGATGGCGGCGATTCAGGCGGCGTGGCTGGGCGCACAGGTAACGATCTATGAGGGAAATGACAGAGTTGGTAAGAAAATTTTGTCTACGGGTAATGGTAAGTGCAATTTTTCCAATGAACGGATGGGGGAAGATTACTATTATGGCAGTGGAAAGGCTCTCGTAGATAGGGTATATAAGTATTTCGGTGTGAGAGAGACGAAGAAGTTTTTTGAGGGTCTCGGAATGCGGGTGAAAGACAGGGACGGTTATCTTTACCCGGCAAGCGGGCAGGCATCCACTGTGCTGGATATGTTGAGATATGAACTGGAACGCCTGCGGGTGAGGGTACATACGGAACAGAAAGTGACAGAGATTGTGCGGCAGCGGGGAAAACTGATCGTTGTGACGACTGGACATAAGCGGGAGATGTATGATGCGGTGATACTTGCATGTGGCGGAAGGGCGGCGCCTAAGACCGGGTCGGATGGGACGGGATTCCTTCTGGCAAGAAAGCTGGGACACCGGATTGTCCCCACGGTACCGGCGCTTACTGCGCTCCGGTGCAGGGGAGATTTCTTTAAGCGTATTGCAGGGGTGCGGTGCGACGCACGGCTTACCTTACAGATTGACGGAGAGGCTGTTCGCTCCGAGCGGGGAGAACTGCAATGGACAGATTACGGGATATCCGGCATTCCGGTTTTCCAGTTGAGCCGGCTGGCGGCTTATGCATTGCAGGATGGGCGAAACGTTACGGTGGAGATTAGTCTGTTGCCGGATGATATGGAAAAACGGGAAGATGAAGAAAGCCCGGTTGATAAGGAAAGTCTGGTTGATAAGGAAAATCCGAAAGGTGGGCGCAGGGACAGGCTGGAATGTGAGGAAAATTTGGCATACAAGGAAAAATATGCGCACGAATATAGAGCATTAGAAGTATTTTGGGAGCAGAGATGGATTGACCAAAGTAGTCAAACAATGGAACGATTTGTGACTGGGATAGTCAATAAGAAAATTGGGATGCTTTTTTTGAAATTGTCCGGAATCAAGGAGACGGAGCAGGCTGGACAGGTCTCACAGTCGCGCAGGGAAAGGCTGGAAGAATTGTTCCGTTCCTTCATGGTGACGGTTGAGGGAACTAATTCTTTCGAGCAGGCACAGGTGTGCGCCGGAGGAATTGATTGTCTTGAAGTGACAGAGGAATTGGAATCTCGTCTGGTTCCGGGACTGTTCTTTGTGGGTGAGATATTGGATATCGACGGTATATGCGGCGGCTACAATCTGCAGTGGGCGTGGAGCAGCGGATGTATGGCAGGGCGCGCGGCGGCTAAGAGATAGAAAGGTACGGTACTTACATGAAAGTAGTATTACAAAATCTGACAAAAAAATTTCCGAGCCGGGATAAGAAAAATCATGAGGACGTTATCGCGGTCAATGATTTTACTTTCGAGATACCGGATGGGAAGCTGATCGGGCTGCTTGGACCTTCCGGATGCGGCAAGAGTACGACACTCAATCTGATCAGCGGATTGGTGAAACCGACGGCGGGCAGGATCTTTTTTGGGGAGGATGATGTGACCGAACTTCCGCCGGAGAACAGGGGGATCGGGCTTGTGTTTCAGAATTATGCGCTCTATCCGCATCTGACGGTCCGGCAGAATATTCTGTTTCCGTTACAGAACCTGAAGGGGAAGGACAAACTGTCCAAGGCGCAGATGCTTGAGAAGGCGACGGAAGCGGCAAAACTGGTACAGATCGATGGATTAATGGAGCGGAAACCGCGTGAATTGTCTGGCGGACAACAACAGAGGGTGGCGATTGCGCGTGCGCTTGTGAAAATGCCGAAAGTTCTTTTGCTCGATGAGCCGCTCTCGAACCTCGATGCCAGATTAAGGATTCAGACGAGGGAAGAGATTCGCAGGATTCAGCGGGAGACGAAGATCACGACAATCTTTGTGACACACGATCAAGAAGAGGCGATGAGTATTTCGGATAGGATTGTCGTCATGAAGGACGGAGTGGTTCACCAGATCGGTAGACCGCAGGAAGTCTATGATTCTCCGGTCAACTTGTTTGTTGCAAAGTTTTTAGGGACGCCGCCAATCAATCTATTTCACGGACGTATTAAGGAAGGTCGGCTCTATATAGGTGCTGACGCGGTTCTTTCTGTCGATGGCGTGTCTGACAGGGATGTTTTAGTCGGTATCCGGCCGGAAGGGTTTGTTTTGAATGATGAAGGTGCCTTTCGGTGTACGCTTAGTCGTGTGGAAGTGATGGGTCGTGATATCAGTGTGGTTTCCACGAATGCGGAATGCCTCAATACCACGCTTCGCTCCATCATCGGCACAGAGAATCAGGTGAGCAAGGTGATGGAGAATGCGGCGGAGGGAAGAGAAGTCCGCTTTGACTTAATCCCTCGCAAGGTATTTCTTTTTGACCGGGAGACGGAAGAGAGAATATATTTCGAGGTGCGCTGATTATGAGAAAGAGAAAATTTAGCAACAGCAGTCTGAAAGGCTGGCTGTACCTTTTGCCGGCGATCCTTTTTCTGGGGGCGTTTATGGTATATCCTCTGATAGACGTTTTCGTCTATTCTTTTGAGGAAGGATACAATTCGGCGTCGCAGACTTATTTCGGCACGGGTTTCTATAATTATTCATATGTCCTGCATGACCCGTATTTTCTGCAGGCGGTGAAGAACACGTTTCTTCTTGTGATGATTACCGTTCCGCTCTCCACGGGGATCGCGCTACTGATCTCGATTGGGCTGCATTCGATTACTCCGCTCAGAGAGCTTTTGCAGACGATTTTTTTCCTGCCGTATGTGACGAATACGCTGGCGGTCGGTATGGTCTTTATGATTCTATTTAAGAAGACGGCATACTCGGAAGGGTTGATTAATCTGCTGATCGCATGGTTTGGCGGAAACGGGGTGGACTTCATCGACGGACCGTACTGGGCGAAGATGTTCGTGCTATGCTTTTATACGATCTGGGTCGTCATGCCGTTTAAGATTCTGATTTTGACGAGCGCGCTTGCCGGCGTCAATCAGGAATATTACCACGCGGCGAGGGTGGACGGGACGTCGCGGTTTCGGATTTTCATGCGGATCACTCTGCCGATGATCTCACCGATGATTTTCTATCTGATTATCACAGGATTTATCGGTGCTTTTAAGGCGTATAGCGACGTGGTGGCATTGTTCGGCACGGATTTAAATGCCGCCGAAATGAATACGATTGTCGGATATGTCTATGATATGCTGTACGGTGATAGCGGCGGCTATCCGTCCTACGCATCTGCGGCGGCGATTATATTATTCGCAATCATACTGACAATCACTTGTATCAATCTTCTGATTAGTAAAAAGAATGTTCACTATTGAGAGGGATGTAGATATGGAAACTGCGATTGATTATGTCAAAATGGAAAAAAAGGCAAAGGTGCATAGAACGATCATGAGCGTCATTACTTATGCGCTGCTGGCGGTGTGGGCTCTGATCGTGCTGTTTCCTTTTTACTGGATGGTCTTAACGTCGGTAAAAAGTTACAGCGCCTACAATTCCGAGTATATTCCGAAGTTTTTTACCACGTCACCGACACTGCAGAATTATGTGGATGCATTTACCGCGGTGCCGCTTCTTCGGTATCTTACGAATACGATGGTCTTTACGGTGGCGACAACTTTTCTTATGCTGCTCGTCATCACGCTGGCGGCGTTTGCCTTTGCGCGCCTTGAATTTAGGGGGAAAAATATCGCGTTCCTCATTTTTCTCTCCCTGATGATGATTCCCAATGAGCTGGTGATTATCACCAACTATATGACAGTCACGAATCTGGACATGCGCAATTCCTTTTCGGGGCTGATTCTGCCATCTGTCACATCTGTATTTTATATTTATCTGTTAAAAGAGAATTTCGAGCAGATACCGGACAGTCTGTATTATGCGGCGAAAGTGGACGGGACATCGGATTTCAAGTATTTGCTTAAAGTGATGGTGCCGATCTCCAAACCGACGCTTGTCACTGTGACAATACTCAAAGTGATTGAATGCTGGAATTCTTATGTGTGGCCGCGGCTCATCACCGATGATGCAAGGTATTTTCTTGTGTCAAATGGGATTCAGGAGATTCGGGAGAATGGTTTTGGACGGGAAAATATTCCGGCGATGATGGCGGCGGTAGTCGTGATTTCTCTGCCTCTGATCGTTTTATTCTTGCTATTTCGCAAGAAGATTATGGAAGGGGTATCCAGGGGTGGAACGAAGGGCTGACCGTTTAAGGAAAGGCATGGTTAGGAAGATGAAACGTTTTTTCAAGGGAAATTTCATACGGTTTGCATTATCTGTGGCGGGCTGTGCCTTTCTGCTCACCGGGTGTCATGGGCATGTCGGCATGGACGCTTTTGAGATTCCAGAAGAGTTTGATGCGTCACGGGAATATGAGATCACATTCTGGGCGAAAAATGATACCAATAAGACGCAGACGGCGATCTACGAGGAGGCGATCGCTGATTTTGAAAGGCTGTATCCGAATATTACGGTGAATCTGCGGCTCTATACGGATTATGGCAAAATCTATAACGATGTGATTACCAATATCGCGACGGGCACGACGCCGAATGTGTGTATCACTTATCCGGACCATATTGCCACCTATCTGACGGGGACAAATCTTGTTGTCCCGCTAGAAGATCTGATGAATGATGCGGAATATGGTCTTGGCGGGAGCAGAGTGCAGTTTGACTCGCCTCATACGGAGGAGATCATTCCGCAGTTTTTGGAAGAATGCGCCTTTGATGGGCATTATTATGCATTGCCGTACATGCGTTCGACGGAAGCGTGCTATGTCAATAAAACCTATGTAGAGAAGTTAGGATATACGCTGCCGGACGTTCTCACATGGGATTTTATCTGGGAAGTCTCCGAGGCGGCAAATGAGAAGGATGAAGAGGGGAATTATGTGCTCAACGGACAGAAGGTGATGATTCCTTTTATCTACAAGTCCACCGATAATATGATGATACAGATGCTTGCGCAGAAAGATGCAGGATATTCCACGAAGGATGGGGAGATACTGCTTTTTAACGATACAACGGATGAACTGCTTGACACGATCGCAGGACATGCGCAGAGCGGGGCGTTCTCAACCTTTAAGATTTCAAGTTATCCTGCGAATTTTCTCAACGCGGGACAGTGCGTGTTTGCCATAGATTCCACTGCCGGGGCTACCTGGATGGGAACCGATGCGCCGCTTTCGGATATCAGCGAGGACAAAGTGGTAAACTTTGAGACAGAAGTCATGACGGTTCCGCAGTTTGATACGGCGAATCCCCGCATGATCTCGCAGGGGCCTTCCGTCTGCATTTTTAATAAGGAAGACCCGCAGGAAGTCATTGCCTCATGGCTGTTTATGCAGTATTTGCTGACCAATGATGTTCAGATTGCCTACTCGGAGACGGAAGGATATGTGCCTGTGACTTCCAAGGCACAGGGTTCGGCGGAGTATCAGGATTATCTGTCGCGGTGCGGTGAGGACAATGCAGCGCATTATGAAGTCAAAATCAAGGCGGCGCAGCTGCTTCTTAACAATGTGGAACACACCTTCGTCACGCCGGTATTTGTCGGGTCGGCGTCTCTTCGTGATGCGGCAGGACAGCTTATCGAGAATACGGTGAAATCGGTCAGAAGGGGACAGGAGATCGATGATGAATATATCGAGGGGCTTTACGATGATATTACATCGTTATATCGGTTAGACCAGATCACGATGCAGAACAGCCGGTCGTCTTCCGGAAAGGATGATTTAGGACCGCTACCGAAAATATCGGTGGTACTGTTGGCATCTTTGGCGGCAGTGTGGGGCTTGATTATTGCATATGTTGTCCTGCAGGCGGTAAAAAGGCGGAGAAATTGTCAATAATGCTGATTGATTTCTTGGGAATTTCATGTATACTTATTTTGTTATTTCTTAATTCTATAGGATTCGGGTGAAGAACGATTTCCTATAGGCTACATAGTGAAGATGGATGAGGAACACTTCAGAATGGAGGAGACTATGAAAAAAATTACGACGTTACTGTTAGTTTCGGCGCTTGTGCTTACCTGTGCAGGATGCGGCTCTAAAGGAGACTCCGGAGCGGACGAGAAATCTGAGGGAGTTATGACTTATGATGAATACGCGGCGGCAGCGATCGACACGGAAGTTGTGATCGAGACTTACGTACAGGCGAAGCAATCATGGTGGGACAACAAGGCTACCGTGTATACACAGGATAAGGACGGGGCTTATTTCGTGTACAACATGACATGTTCCGAAGCGGATTACGATAAGCTGACAAAGGGGACGAAGATTAAAGTGACCGGCTATAAGGCGGAGTGGTCAGGAGAAATCGAGATTGCAGAGGGTGCGACTTTCGAGATCGAGGATGGAAATTATGTGGCGGAAGCAGAAGATGTCACTTCTCTGCTTGGCTCTGATGATCTGATTAATCACCAGAATAAGTTCGTATCTTTTAAAGGGATGACGGTTGAAGCTGCCGGACAGGACGAGAATGGAAATGACGCAGCGTTCTTGTATAACTGGGACGGTTCCGGACAGGATGGGGACGATCTGTATTTCAATGTGTCTCTTGATGGAAATACCTATACTTTCACGGTGGAGTCCTATCTGTGCGACAACACGACGGATGTGTATGCGGCTGTGAAGAATTTGAATATCGGTGATAAGATCGATATGGAAGGTTTCCTGTACTGGTATGAGGGAGTTAACCCGCATATCACTTCGGTGAAGGCGGCACAGTAAGGCAGCGGCTTGGATTTGTAGAAAATGCAAATAGAATGTCTGAATGAATGAGATCAGAAACACCCTGAAGTATCGGCGGTTGACCGAGGCTCAGGGTGTTTTTTTCTATTGGAAATGGGTTAGTCTGTTAAGGACAGAGAAAATAAAAGATACTGAAAAGCAATCATTCCTAAAACAATTAAATATCAGCGTAAATTAAAACAAATGTGGGTTGGCGCTGTTAGATGATGAAAGATAAGTGAATAAATGAAAACACTAATCCCCCAGCTATGCTGGGGAGAATAGAGTAAGCAGTGG
>JAMPGN010000085.1 GCA_023663915.1 Eubacterium sp.
ATAAATACGAAAGCACAAAAGAAATCCGTTATGAAAATCATATCCTTTTGCTGCTGCAGTTTCTTACTGATATTGTTTACCTATTTCATCTTATGGCAAGCCTATTCTGTCATTGTTTTCAGCGCCCCAAAAGAGCTGCGGGAAATGAATACCGTTGCGCTCGCCCGTCACTTTGCCTATATGGATAATCCTTATTCTGTTTCCACCCTCACACGCAATACGCCTGTCGTTACAAGCATATACGGGTTGTTGGTTCCGCTTCTGATGAGTCCTTTTATTCGTTTATTCTCTTTTACCAGCCTGAGTACTTTGCAAATATGCGAATTACTCACTCTTATTGTTGAATTAATCGGTACTTTTTGTTTCTATAAAGTAATCATCCGAAAGACCAAAAATCATCTGGCAGCACTGATCGGCGCGCTCCTGTTCCATACCTGCTACTGGCGGTATTCCGTCTTTGGCGGCACTTTTCCCGATCAGTGGGGATTAACTTTATCCATCCTCCTCTTGGATCTGCTGTATACAGATGAACAGAAAAAACACTATCGTCCTCTTCTCTATGCGGGATGCATGGTTGCTCTGTTTTATATCAAACAATATTTTGTTCTTCTTGTGATCGGGCTGTGCATCTATCTGTTTGTACTCTCGAAAAAAGACTTGTTAAAGTTGATTGCATATGGCATTCTTATGGGCGGTCTCTCCGTGATCGTAGTATATTTTCTTTTTCCGTTGTATTTCTCCGAGGTATTCCCCATCGCCCACGGACAGACGATTACCGGCGATCCAGCCTACTCACTCATGCAGGTAATAAGACTATCCCTATACTATGCACCCGTTGCATTGCCCGCCTTTATCGGAATCGTTCAGAACCTATATGACATGATCCGGCACAAACGCAGCCGTGATAAATTTACATACGACTTCTGCCAGATTATCTTTATTTTTGTACCTCTATTCTATATTGCTGAAAATCAAGGAACCAATTACACATATTATCTGCAGTTATGGTATCCGTATCTCATTCTGTACGGCGTCATCTTCGCAGCGAACTCTTTAGAACGTCTGCTTCAAAAATGCAACAATCCAATATGTTTCCATCATCCTAGAACATTGCTCCCACTGATTGGCTCTATAGCAATATGCATGTCAGCGGTTTTGGCTCTTATAAAAGTCATACCCTCTTATCGCAGTGAACCCATGACGCAAAAACAGCAGGAAGCGTGGAATCATGCTTATAACATGTTAGACCAATATTCGGCGGACGGCGAAATCCTCGTCTCCATGCTTTTATCCGACTACTGCATTGAACACGATATTCCGACATCAAATTATGGACAGGCAGAATACAACAACAGAAGTAATCTGGAAAATTATAAGAACAATAAATTGTGGAGAAATATTTTCCTGTTCGATTATACAGAAGACTTACTACAGCAGAATATTTCATACAACCAATCTGTCCGGGATAAAGTATATGCCCGCTCATACCGCTGTATTGCGCTTGTTTATACCGGAGAATATCATCTTACGGACGATGATCTCATAAATGCCGGATACCAAGCCACCGCATCAGAAGAACTGACCGCAGGCGCTCAATGCTGGCACATCGTTTTCTATACTCTCATCGACTGATTTCTCTTGAAAAGTAATTCCTATTCTATTATGATTAGAGAGTGGGGGAAAAATCTATGAAAAGAGGAATGTTCTATGCTTCGTATCATTACAGATTCCGCAAGTGATCTGCCAAAGGATTATATCAAGCAGCACAACCTGCATGTGATCCCAACACCGGTTGTCATCGACGATATTGATTATTTCGACGGCAAGACCATCCAGACAGAAGAATTTTATCATATTCTGGATGATATCAAACGCGATGTGAAGACTTACCACATCAATCCCGCCATGTTCACGGAAGCATTTTTACCTTATGCCAAAGCGGGCGACAGTATTATTTATCTATGCTTTTCCACGGGTATCGCGGGAACTTATAACGCCGCAAACATCGCAAAAAACAATATACTCGAAGATTATCCCGACTTCGATCTGACCATTATCGACTCGAAAAGCGCATCCGCCGGATTCGGGCTAGTGGTAAACAAGTTAGTCACCATGTTAGAAAAAGGCGCTTCCAAGGAAGAGATCATCGAGGCAGCGGATTATTTTATCACACACGTCAAACATGTATTTACCGTACAGACACTCGCCTATCTGATTAAAGGCGGCAGGCTCACCAAATTCAAAGGCACTCTGGCGGAAACGCTGGACATGAAACCGGTGCTGATCGTGAATGAAGAAGGCGCGCTCGCAGTTATCAAAACGGTACGCGGCAGAAAGAAATCGCTGCGCTATCTCATCGACTATGCCAAAGAAAATATATGCCATCCGGAAAACCAGACGATCGCGCTCTGTCACGGTGAGGACATGGAATCCCTTGCGTTCGTGCAAGACATGGTGCAGGAGGCTTTTCACCCGAAGGAGATTATCGTTTCCGTGGTGGGATGTGCCATCGGCGCGCACACGGGAAGGGGAATTGTCGGTTTCTGCTTTTTTGACGCGGACGACGGCAAATATGCGAAATATTTTTGTAACGAAAAGACCGCCGTTTGAAAATTTATCCTGCACGAAACAGATGAACAATCAAGACGAACCTTAGTGTACGAAAAGAACAATACAGGAAACGGAGTTTACACATGGAAGACCAGCAGCAGACTTACACTTATTTAGAAACGAACGGAGAATTTAAGATGCGGGAGCTGGATCGCGGCGATCTGGAGCAGTTTAACGCCCTGCTGCAATACGCTTTTCAGGTTACATCATATGACCTTTTCCAGACCGGATGGGAACAGGACGAGATCAAATACGCCAAGCGTCCGATTCTGGAAGAAGCCTATGTACTCGGTTGGTTTTACCACGAAAGGCTCGCGTCGATGATCGTCGTCTATTCCATGAAAGTCAATGTTCACGATACGATCATGGATATGGGCGGCATTACCGGAGTCGCCACTTACCCCGAATACACCGGACGCGGTCTGATTCATTCTTTGATGAAGCGCGCGCTGGACTATATACACGAGCAAGATATGCTGATTTCTTTCCTTTATCCGTATTCGATTCCTTTTTACCGCAAGATGGGATGGGAAGTCGTATCCGACAAACTCACTTTTACCGTCAGGGATACGCAGCTCCCGAAAGCAATTCCCGTGGACGGCATGGTGGAGCGTGTCAGTCTGGACTCCGAGGACTATCACAACGTGCACTCTTATTTTGCCTTGCAAAGGCACGGTGCGCTGATCCGCGATGCGCTGTCGTGGGAAGAATACTGGCGTTGGGACAACGAAGATATCATCGCCGCAGTCTACTATAGCAAAGAACATAAACCGCTGGGCTATGTGGTCTACTATATTGCGAATGAAATTTTTCATATCAAGGAAATGGTGTACTTAAACATCGAGGCAAACCACGGACTCTGGAACTATATCAGCGCGCATTTTTCCATGATTACACAGGTGCAGGGCGATAACTATTCCGGTGAGCCGATGGCATATCTATTCGAGGACAGTGAGATTACGGAGACGATCTCGCCATATATCATGGCGCGTATCATAGATGTGAGAGAATTTCTCTCGGAATACCCTTTCCAGATACAGCCGGAAGATTTCAAGCTTCACTTCCGAGTACATGACGAAATGGCTTCTTGGAACGAAGGGGATTATATGGTCTCGTGGCACGATGGCAAGACCATCTGTGAGCGCGTTGACAACAACCAGTCCATCAATGTGGTGGAACTGTCGATCAACACGCTGACTACCATGCTGATGGGTTATAAAAGACCTTCCTATCTCTACGAGCATGAAAAGATTCAAACGGAGTACTATATGCTGACGTGGCTGGAGCGTATTATTCCTGTGGAGAAGGCGTATTTTTCGGATTATTTTTAATAATCCTTCCGCCTAAAAACAGCCACCGTCAATGGACAGGATAACACAAACGCCATAAGTGAGCATGCAATCAAGGCAGCCGCCCCAAGTACGATAGTTCTAATCCCCGGCTCAAGCAAACTGTTGAGGATCGTGACGATCATGTAATCCATCCCGAACGCACTAAGAAGCGCGATAATCACAAACACTTCCCCTCTCTCCTCACCGCTCGCAAAAAATAGCGGAAAGAAAATCGCTCCCATGAAAAGGCTCATGCTGACCACCACTGCAAACATTGTCAGTGTATCAATCTGCTGGTCGAACGGGCAGCCATGAAGCAGCCACGATAACCCCAATTCGGTTCCGGCAAAAAGCAATCCCACAAGCAGCCAAATTATCTGGTTGAAAAACAGGCTTTTGACAATATCCGCCCGTCTCACCGGCAAAGTCAACTTGTATTTGCACCATTTGGTGGCAAACTCGTTTTTGGCAACGATAAGCGCATTTAGCGAAAACCCGATACCTGCTGTCAACACATAACCGATCTGCACGGACTGGCTGATAACAGCAACAGCGAAAATTCCGAACAAAACCATAAACACTGCAAATACTTTCGCGTTTTCAAGCGCACCATACAAATTATTTTTCAAAAGTCCTTTCACATCCGTTCCCCCTTTATCAAAAGCAGCATGATCTCATCGACCGAAACATGGTCTAACACAACGTCCTTATATTTCCGCTGCGCCTTTTTACCGTCAGGGACTAACACGTCAATTTGAAAGTCCCGCTTGCGGTATGCAATCATGTCCTCGCGGTCCAACGCGCGAAACTGGTTTTCTTTACAGCGCATAACGGCATAGTTGTAAACGAGATCATTCTTGGATGCAATCATAATGAGGCTTCCATCATGAATAAAAGTGATGTAATCCGCAATTTTCTCCAAATCGCTCGTAATATGGGACGACAACAGGATCGAATGATCTTCCTCCTGCACAAAATCCAGAAAAACGTCCAGCATATCATCACGCATGACAGGATCTAGTCCGCTAGTAGCTTCGTCCAAGATTAATAATTGCGGATGATGGGAAAGCGCGGCAGCGATCGCCAGTTTCATCGTCATGCCCCTGGAAAACTGTTTGATTCTCAGCTTCCCCGGCAGTTCAAATTCTTCTAAATATTTACGGAACAACGCGTCGTCCCAATTTTTGTAAAAGCCCCGCATGATCCTAGCTAACTGCTCCGCCGTCCAATATGCCGGAAAATTATCGCCGTCATAGACCACACCTATTTTTTCTCTAAGGTCCGTATCTGCGTCCAGCATTTCTCTGCCAAACAGTTTTATCGTCCCGCCGTCTCTAGCGATCGTGTTCAGAATACAGCCGATCGTCGTCGTCTTGCCCGCGCCGTTTTCCCCGACAAATCCCAGAATAGCTCCATACGGCAGTGAAAAAGATACTCTATCCAACGTAAAATTCGATTTCGGAAATGTCTTGGAAACCTGCTGCAACTCTAAAATATGTTCCATGTTATTCGTCCTCCAGATAGAAGAATGCCAACAGTTCCGTCAATTTTTCGAGAGAAATATTGCTTACCCGCCCAATCTCTGCCGCCGCCTGCAAATGTTCCTCCGCAATGCGCTGCTGTTCTTCCTGATAAAATTCCTTATTCTGCGCCGACACAAAACTCCCTCTGCCGACGGTCGTCTCAATGAATCCATCCCGCTGTAAATCCTCATAGGCCTTTTGGACGGTGATCACACTTACATGAATCGATTTCGCCAGCGCGCGCATGGAAGGAATCGAATCGCCCGCCTGCAGTTCCCCACTCATGATCTGTGCCTTGATCTGCGATGTGATCTGCTCATAAATCGGCTTGTTGGCATTATTGCTGATGATGATTTCCATATTTTGTTACCCATACTTTTTCAAGTGTACTTATTGTACAAGTACATTATAACACTTATTTATTCTTCGTCAACTATTTTTAAAAAATGCCGGATTCATAACCCCCGGCATTCTCCAACACTCCCCTTAATTGCTTCACAAGTCCACTCAATCAGTTCGTCCGAATGCGCATCCGACACAAACATAGCCTCAAATTGTGACGGTGCCACATAAATTCCCCGTTCCAGCATCCTGTTAAAATATCCCGCAAACGCCTCCCGGTCGCATCGGCACGCATCCTCATAATTCTCTACCGCACCCACGCCCTTTGTCCATTCCGGCACAAAAAACACGGAAAGCAGGGAACCCGCTCGATTCACCGTCAACCCTTCGCGCCAGAAAGCCTCGGCAAGTTTCGCTGCACGACGATCAAGCCGCTCATAGATTCCCCTGTCGTCCATCAGAATTTTCAATGTCGTGATACCTGCCGTCACAGCCACCGGATTGCCCGACAGCGTCCCGGCTTGATAGACCGCCCCTAACGGAGCCACGCACGACATGATATCCCGTCTGCCGCCGTAAGCTGCCAAAGGCATACCGCCGCCGACGATTTTCCCGAACGTATACAAATCCGCATGGACTCCCGTATACTCCGCCGCGCCGCCAAGAGCCAGACGAAATCCCGTAATAACTTCATCAAAAATCAGAAGCGATCCCTGTTCACTCGTAATGCGGCGTAGAAATTCCAAGAAACCTTGATTCGGCGGCACAACACCCATATTGGCTGCCACCGGCTCCACCACGACCGCCGCGATCTGACCGTCGTTTTCTTCCATCAGTCGCCTCACCGACTCTTCCTCATTATACACCGCAGTCAACGTACTTGCCGCATAGCCTGCCGGTACACCTGCGCTGTCCGGCACGGACTGCGTCATGAGACCCGAACCTGCTTTCACCAACAGCCCGTCGGAATGCCCATGATAGTTTCCCGCAAATTTGATGATCTTATCCCTGCCAGTAAAACCTCTCGCCACACGCACAGCGCTCATCACCGCCTCGGTTCCGGAGCTGACTAAACGCACCATTTCCACGTCCGGAACACATGCACAGATCAATTCCGCCAGTTCTACTTCCCCGGCGGTAGGCGCACCGAATGTCAACCCCTTTTCACAAACTTTCTGTACCGCCGCAATCACCTTCGGATGTGCATGTCCCAAAATCCCCGGTCCCCACGAACAGACATAGTCCAAATAACGGTTCCCATCTACATCTACAATCCACGGTCCCTGCGCCCTCTCTACGAAAAAGGGATGCCGCCCCACAGCTTTGAACGCCCGGACAGGAGAATTAACACCGCCGGGAATCAGCCCCCTCGCCTTTGTAAAAAGTTGTTTTGATCGATCTTCTTTCATATTCTCTTACATTCCCTTCGCTCGGTTTCAACACAGTGCATCCCCTATCGGAGAATGCCCGTATCGATCACGCTAACCATCCGGCCGCGTCCAACGCATGATAAGTAATGATAATCTTCGCGCCCGCACGCTTCATCGCTGTCAGGTTCTCCATCACAATCCGCTTCTCATCGATCCATCCGTTTGCGGCGGCGGCTTTCACCATCGCATATTCGCCGCTCACATTGTATACTGCCAGTGGAACATCGAACTTAAGCGCTACTTCTTTTAACACATCCAAATACGCAAGCGCAGGTTTCACCATCACAATATCCGCTCCTTCTTCAATGTCCGCCGCAATTTCGCGAAGCGCCTCCTGTCCATTGGCACAATCCATCTGATAACTTTTGCGGTTTCCGAACCCTGGCGCAGAATGAGCTGCATCCCGAAAAGGACCATAATAGGCGGAGGCAAATTTCGCACTGTAAGCCATGATCGGCGTCTGCGTAAATCCCGCCGCATCCAGCCCCATTCGTATAGCTGCAACGCGTCCGTCCATCATATCGGAAGGAGCCGCCATATCCGCGCCGGCTTCCACGAGGCTCACCGCCATTTTCGTAAGAAGCGGTAACGTCTCATCATTCAAAATCTCCTCGCCGCACACCATACCACAATGTCCGTGGGAAGTGTACTCACACAGACAAATATCCACGACAACGTATATTTCCGGATAATTTTCTTTGATAAAACGCACTGCCCGCTGCGTGATCCCGTCCTTAGCATACGCCTGACTGCCCCGAGGGTCTTTGTGAAGCGGGATTCCGAAAAGCATGATCCCGCCGATTCCTGCCTCTTTTACCCGAATAAGAATCTCCTCAAGCCGGTCAATCGAATATTGAAAAATCCCCGGCATGGATGCTACCGGATTTTTAATGTTTTCACCTTCTATCACGAATATTGGATAAATAAAATCTTTCGGATGCAGTCTTGTCTCCTGCATAATAGAACGGATTCGTTCGTCCCGCCGCAGTCTTCTAAATCTGTGCATAGTCTTTCTCCTTTTGTTTTATTCTACAGCTTAACTCATTGCCTGTTTTTCACCTTTTTCCGCTTCTTCACTCGATGCTGCATCCCTGCACAAACATTCCACGATTGCCTCCACGCTGGATTCCTGCGCTGTTAAAAAGGGGCGTGCTATATGCTTTTTCAGTTCTTCACCGCATAACTCCCCGATGCAGACATATCGGCTTTTCCTATTTTCATGTCCTGCCTGTTCTATCCCTTCAAAATAAGCCTTCACTCCCATAGCCGATCCGAAAACAATATAATCCGGCTCCCTTATGACCGATGCGGCACGCTTTTCTTCGCGAATCCCTAAATCATAGAGCGGATACTCCAAGAAAGAAATTCCTCTCTCACGGAAAATATGCGGCAATGCCGCGCTACCCTGCTTTGCCCGCATAAAAACGGCGGAAATTTTGTCGCCGCTGCCTTCGTGCTGTTCGTGTAAAATCCTCTCTGCCAGTCCTTTTGCCAAATGCACGGCATCGTAAACTTCCGGTACATAGTCCGCATATATCCCGATCTTTTCAAGAGCATCCGCCGTTCCTGCCCCGATTACCGCAAACCTTCTCCCACCAAGAATACGCAGATCCTTTCGTTCCTGTCGCATTTTCTCTGCAAAAACCCTGACTCCATTAGGGCTAGTGAAAACGATCCAGTTGTAGTCTTTCAAATTCGGCAGGGGAGCCTCGCCCGGTTGTATTTCCAGAAAGCCCATGTCCCATACATCGGCATCCTCTTCCTTTAAAGCCACTGATAGCTTTTCCACAAAATGGTGCGTGCCTGTGACGCCTACGGAAATGCCGCTTAATAATGCTTTCTTTTTACATTCATGCTCCATTCCACTGTTACTTTTTGCAGTCAGTTCCAATTCTGCCACCGCGCCAATCACAATAACCGCCGGGGATGTGAACCCCTGCTCCAAAGTTTCTGCATATATCCTGTCCAATGTTGTCCGCAGGCATCTCTGCCGTCCCGTTGTACCTTCCATGATGACGGCGCAGGGTGTATCCTTCCTTTTCCCGGCTGACATCAACCCTTCCGCAATTTCTCTCAGATGATGCATTCCCATCAAAATTACCAGCGTGCCCTCCAGCCGCGCCAGAGTATCAAAATCCAGTTTAAGCCCTGCCTGTCCGTCTTCTGCCGCCGTGCCTGTCACGATCGTAACGCCTGCCGCAAGCCCCCTGTGCGTAACCGGAATGCCCGCCGCTGCGGGGACTGCGATCGCAGAGGATATCCCCGGTATCTCCTCGCAGTCTATTCCCGCGCCCGTGACTGCCAGAAATTCCTCACCGCCTCTGCCGAATACGTATGGATCGCCGCCTTTGAGACGCACCACTGTCTTTCCTGCCTGTGCTTTATCCACCAACAAGGCATTCATCTCAGACTGCTTCATAGCATGGTTGCCGTACCGTTTTCCCACATAAATTTTGTCACAATCCGGTGCCGTCCATTTCAATAATTCCTCAGACACTAAACTGTCATAAACTACTATATCACAACTGCGCAGAACTTCCAAAGCTCTCAGAGTCAAAAGCCCTGCATCGCCACATCCGCCGCCCACCAGATATACTTTTCCTGTTTTCAAATTCTGCTGTGCTCCTTTATCGTTTTTCCGGTTCATCTCTTACTATCTGCCAATCACATCATCATACGTTTCCTCTCTTCACTAACTCTGCCGCCTTTCGTGCCAGCGCTAATCCTGCACGAAGCTGCTCTTCCCTCTCCGCTTCCGTTTCGCCCATGCGCAAAACCGCCGTACAGACAAGTCTTTCTCTTTTGTCCGCATACATTACATCAAGCGTAAGCCCCTCTCTTTCCCAACGACACCACGCGGCGGCGGCTTCACTGCAATCTGCCGCCAACCGAGCTAGCACTTCTCTCTCTACGGCAAAACAAAGTTCTGTCATGGAATCATTCAATTCTCTGCACAAGGCTGCGACGGCAGAATCCTGCCTTGTCTCCACTGCAATGATCCCCTGACATGCTGCTGGCAAAAACTGTTCCGGCGGGAGCGGATAAAATAGAAATCCTTCTTTCCGCTCAGTATCGACTTCCAACCGATCCAGCCCCGCTTTTGCTACAATAATCCCGTCGTAAACCGTTCCATCGTCACCACCGTCTTTCAGCTTGCGCAGACGAGTATCCACGTTGCCCCGGATATTTACGCATACTACATTCTCCCATATCCGCGCCGCCTGCTGCTGCCTCCGCCTGCTGCTAGTTCCGATTACAAATCTCCTGCCGGACACATCTGACGTCTCCATTATTTCATTTTCTTTGGCGTACAGCTTTGTCTGCTTAATTAAATTCCCTATCGAAACAGGCATTCTCCCGTCCTCCGGAATCACCAGCACGTCCCTGACATCACCTCTCGGAAGTACAGCCGCAATCGTCAGTCCTTCCGCCAGCTCCATCGGCAGGTCTTTTGCGGAGTGTACTGCCAGATCAATCTCTTTACGCTGTAACGCCTGCTCCAGTTCCGAAGCAAAAACGCCTTTGTCTCCGATTTCGATGAATGGTTTGTCCTGCATTTTATCGCCTTTGGTATGTACAACTACTATCTCTGTCTCTATTTCGCTGTCCGCTTGCCGCAATGCTTCCTGCACAAAAGCCGCCTGCTTTAGAGCCAGTTTACTGCCTCTTGTTCCGATCCGAATTTTGTTCATGTGCGTGCTCCTTGTTCACCAACGCAATTTCAAGAAGGAAAATCCCCAGATCAAATGACCTAGGGATAGATTTTATTCAATAACCCCAACAGAAAGTTTTAAACCAAGAGGCTGCATAATTTTCAGTAGCGTATCAAGATTCGGCGTTGTCTTAAAAGACTCAATGCGTGCTACAGAAGATTGTGGGATTCCACACATTGCCGCAAGCTCCCTCTGACTTATACCAAGAGCATTACGCTGTTCTATCAGAGCACCGACTATCGCCGCAATACTTTCAACTTCTTCAATATCTTTTTCAGCCTTATGGTCTATTGTTTTTATATAATTCTTATAATCATTCCATGTTCTCATGTTTCTGCCTCCTCCCGTGCAAGATAATCATCACGCTCCGCTTTTGCACGATCAATCTCACGCCTAGGTGTTTTCTGGGATTTCTTACGAAAATAATGTAAAAGAACAAATTTATTGTCTTGGTGATAAAAATATAAAACTCTGTTGTTACCGGGACGAAGCTCCCAGATATCTTCATCAAGATGCTTGGTAATGTTTTCTGGCAATCTTGTTCCATTGTCCTGTAAAAGCTGGATATAAAGGCTTATTTGTTTATATTGTATGCGTGCGTCCTTATTACTTGCAGATTTCATACGAAGCTCTTCGAGGAAGTTCCATAACTCAGATTCACCAGCAGCATTCTCATAAAATTCAACTATGTACATTTAGTAATGTGTGTATATCCTTTCTTTTATTCCTAAAAAAATGATAGCATATTTGCTGTCAGAAGATCAATAGAACAGCGCAAATAAAATTCCTTTTTTTACCATCCTATAAACTCCTTAACCAGTTCTTCCACCGTCACTTCCCCGCCTTTTTCCAGGCAATACAGAAACATTTTCTGCAAGATATCTTTTCTAATTGCTTCCGGCACATCTGACTCTAACACTTGGGGACGTATTTGACCCAATAAGTCAATTATATCTCCAAGCCCAGCAGGAATTATCCGTGAAACCTCTTCCCTCACCCAGGATGCCGTCACCGGGCTTCTGCCATCCGTGGAAATTCCGACAGTCAGAGAGCCTTCCTTTACCAACGCCGGAAAAAGGAAGAAGCACTTTTCTCTGTCATCCACCACATTGACCGGAATCCGACGCGCCTTGCAGTAATCCGATATACGACCATTGAGCATTTCATCATCTGTCGCCGCGACCACGAAATCGGCTCCTACTAAATCCTCTATTTGAAATTCGCGCTCTTCCAAAAACAGGGAATCTGCCGCATCTTCGCTAAGTGTCTCCTCCTGCATTCGTATGCATTTCTCGATCCGGGGAGCAATGACTGTTAAGTTTGGTTCAAATGCAAGCAGCTTCTCAACTTTCCTCGCCGCAACTTTTCCTCCACCTACAATCACGCCCTTTTTCCCGGTTATATCTATAAAGAAAGGAAAATATCCCATATGGTCTCCTTTTTCATCTGATTGCCGTTTCTTCTGATGTTATATCGAAAACTTTAAGACGACACTAGCGTCAAATCCTTTCTTACCCCGGCAAGCTGCAGCAGTTCGTCCGTAAATCCATGAACGGCAAACAGGATAAAATAATTTTTTCTCACGCTTTTATTCCACATAACCTGCTCTGCTTTCTGCTCCAGATTCCGCAGTACATCCACGCCGACTTTGTTTGACCAATATTTACATTCTCCGAAAATGGCATTGCCTCCCTCTTGGTCTAATGCCATAATATCAATCTCCGTGCTGTTATTCCACCATCTGCCGACTTTATCAAAATGGAAATCCCATGTGCCGCCAGCGTTCAATTCCCACATTTTTTCCATGCATATATCCTCATAAATATAGGAAATATGGGCATCCACGAGATTCGCCCGTATTTTTTTCATTGCCAGCTCTGCATGACCGGACTCAATATAGTTCAGATTCGGAAAGACAAAGCGAAACCAGAACAGCATAAAATTATCTTTGATCTTATATAAGCCCCGCTTACTGTTTTCCGGATTCTGTTCTGTGACAGGCACTTCCCGTTCCAGAATATCCAGATCAATCAAAGTTCTCAGATATTTGGTAAGTCCCGTCTGTTTGATTTCCAGGGTGGTCGCTATTCTGGAAAGTTTTTGGCTTCTGCCGGCAATCGTCTTGATGATCGAAAAATAACTTCCCACCTCATTGACTTCACGCCGTAACAAAAAAGTCGGTTCATCATACAGGAGGCTGGATTTCGATAACACATTATCTTCGATTGCCGTATAAATATCGTCAGACCCATGAAACAATTCAATATATTTCGGCACTCCTCCAGTGACCGCATAATATTCAATCAATTCCTTTTCGCTTTTATCCGGAAAAAATTCGTGATAATGCCGGAAGGGTATCTGCTTTAATTTAATCTGTCCGGTTCTTCTCCCATATAAAGGGCTGGAATAAGCAAGGGTCTGCCTTTCCATCATCGAAATCAGCGAACCACAGAGAATGACCATCACGTTTCGGTCTTTCAGCATCGTGTCCCATATCTTTTGGAATACAGAGGGAAAAGCCTTGTTTGCTTTGCCAAGATATTGAAACTCATCAATTACCATCAGTTTCTTTTCACTGCAAGGCATGTCGATCCATACTTTAAAAATGATATCCCAGCTGTCTACCGTCACGCCCATCAAAAGTTCATTGCCCGTCTGTTCCGCAACAATATTTTTAAAGGCAATTCTGTTCTGTGTTTCGTTTTCTTCTGTCGCCAGAAAATAAAGCGCGCGCCGGTTCTCAATAAACTTGTTCGTAAGCGCAGTTTTTCCTACCCTGCGCCGTCCATACAGGATCACAAGTGATGAACCGTCGCGCTTATATTCCCTTTCCATAAAATCAAGCTCTTCCTGTCTGTTGACGAATTTTTCCATGGCAGCAATATCCTTTCCAATATTTATTATACTTTAAATTATAATACTTTCAAGTATATATTCTTATTGGCATAGAAATTTATTACCATTGCCGTCTGTGGAAATTCCGACAGTCAGAAATATGACCACGTCTAAATTTATGATACACCTTCAGACAACCACAAAGAATCAAATAGATTATCATCCCATCAGCCAGCAGCCCAATAGGATTCAAGTGCATCGACATAAACAAATTTATTCCAAATCCACCATCATACACAGAAAGAAATGGTATCGGAAACCCCACCTGGTATCGAAAATGATCTGTCACCTCAAACGGCATAAAATAAGCTAACACAAGCTCTATCCAAAATGCTGCATTTAACATCTTCCAATTAATTTTTTCCATAAACTTTCCTCCCCATGACATAGTAATCCGTATTACGGTTTCTCATCCCCTTCGTCCATACGCCCCAGCGCTTTCAAGACCGCCTCAAAAGAAACGCTATCCAGTTCATCCCGCAACAGATACAACAGTTTTTCCGCCGAACAGTTCCCATACCTCGTTTTCCATTCAGCGTTCGCTTCCGTAAAACGATGAAATGCCAGTACCTTGCAGATCCGATCGATATCTTCCTCTAAAATTTCTTCCGCGTCTGCAATCGCCTGCTCCTTACGCCTGTTGTTTTCCTGTGCCAGCCGGTTAATGTCGTCCAGCGAGACAAGGCGGCAATGCTCCATCCCTGCAATATCCTCGTCGATGTCCGGCGGCATGGAAATATCCAGAAATAATCGCTCCTTCGGCGTTTGTATAGCATCCCTCACCTTTCCTGCCATCAGCGTGTAGTGCGGGCTGGACGTTGCCGAGACAATCGCATCCGCTTCTTCCAGATAATTATATCGGTTCTGATAATCTACATTTTCGACCCGTGGATTGCCGCTCTGGTATATCCCGTTATGCGATCGGACCGTCGCAATGATACGAATATTCTCCTGACTCAAAAGGTTTTTCAAGATAACACCGCCCATCTGCCCGCTGCTCCCGATCAGAAGCACCGTCTTGCACAGCAGGGGAAGGTGAAAAACCTCACGTGCCGCCAGTGTCGCCACGGACACGGAAGTCTTAGAGATCATCGTCTCCGTCTTCACCCGTTTGGCGCAGGCAAGCGCCGCCTGAAAGACACTGTTCAACTCATAACCTGTGTATCCGCGCTCTTTGGAAAGCATGTATGCGTCCCGCACCTGACCCAGAATCTCGTCTTCCCCGACCACCATGGACTCCATTCCACAGACCACCCGAAAAAGATGCGCAATCGTCTGTCTGCCCTGATAGCGTCTGACCAGATTCCGCACCCACTGCACATCGCTCTCGGCAGTTTGCGCCATCACTTCCTCCAACCCCTTGAAACAGTTCTCTTCGCCTTGAACATAGATTTCCGTGCGGTTGCATGTGGATAGGAGAACACACTGTCCCACTCTGCCCAACTTCATGATCTTTTGTAAAAATTCCTCTGATTTTTCTTTGGGGATAAAGCATTTCTGCCGTTCCGCAGACTTTGCCGTTTTATGGCTGATACTGATGCATTCCATGATTGACCTCGTGTATATCTGCATATCTGCATCTGTGTGCATTCCTTTTTGTTCCACTCCCTTTCATCCTCTTACTATCATAAAAGAGCGGAACACATTACACATATTGTAGCATGACCGTCCACAGAATGAAATCATTCTCCTCACGATTTCCTCAATATTTTCTGAAAAAATATTTCCTGTTTCTGCTGGCGGCAGTCTCCCATTTTGCTTATAACTTTTGCTTCGGGATATCTTTTCTTCCTTTTCAGACGACCGTATTTAACCAGACCGGAGTGGTGTGGTCATTGGCATGGGGATTGGTTCTGCTGTACATACACGATCAGGCAACGGGGAAGGCTTGGCAGAAAAATCTCGCTACCATAGCAATCTGTCTGATTACGTTTCCGTCCGATTGGAGCTGTATCGCGACGATGTCCATTCTGGCAATCGGCATGAACCAGGGCAACTTGTCTGACCATTCCGCTTCTGTATTTTTATAACGGGAAACGCGGTTCCATGAAGGGAATCGGGAAACTGTTTTATCTTTATTATCCGCTGTATCTTTTGATATGCGGCGTGATACGCATATGGTTGTGGGGCGTGGCGTTTTCTACGGGAACAGCAA